>JAGDBT010000115.1 GCA_017958895.1 Alphaproteobacteria bacterium
TACTCATCCTTTATGCACTCGACGAACCACTTTCGTTTTAATACATATCGCAAAAACAGCGGATATCCAAGTAAAAAACAAAAATCAAACAAGAACAGAATAGGGAAAAAAGGCACTATTACATGAAATGCTAAAATAGTAAATAAACCAAATAAACCAAATAAAAAATAATATCACTTATTATTTTCAATGCTAAATACTTAGTCTTTCTTACTATAATCTCTTCTTCCATATTCTGTTCCTCAATTTTGTTTTAATTTCTATGGAGCTTGTAATATTTCGTCTGCATAGCATAATATTACCACAACCAGTGCTAATATTTCCAAAAACAACATAGGTAATAAAATATACTTTATTTGTAAAATTTTATCTTTACAACATTCAAACCATTTCTTTTTTAGTACATATCGTAAAAATATCGGATATACTACAATAAGAGACAAATCAAACAGAAAAAGAACAGGAAAAAGAGGTATAATGAAGTGTAATTCAATTAATGCAATAATTCCTAATGCACATAATGAACTTAACACAAAATCAATGCATTTAAGCAAATACGCTTTTATAGTTTCATTTGTACCTTCTTTCCCCATATTCTGTTCCTTTAATTTATTTTACTAATAGTGATATTTTTCCTCGTCCTCATCCTCCTTATAATACATATTTTTCAGTTTTCGGAGATTTTTTGCAAAACTGATAATACTGGATTATAGTAATAGATCATAACACATGTTTCCATAACAAACCACGGAAACAAAATATATTTTACTTTAGCATAGCTATCTTTCGTACACTCAAACCATTTTTCTTTCAGTACAAAATGTAAAAATAATGGATATCCCATAACAAAGAAAAAGTCAAAGAGAAACAAAATGGGAAAAAAAGGTACATATTTATGGATTTCAAAAATTATAATTCCTCCCAAACAAATATATGCGAAGATAATATAACCAACTACTTTCCATAATATATTTTTTCTTTTTTTCCCCATACTCTGCCTCTTTTTTGGGTTTTAGTATTTATCTTTTTTGTTATTGTAAAACATATTTCTTGCTTTGTCAGTAAGAAAATTAAACCCTTGTTTAATAATTTTTTTGCCTGTAGTTCCTAATCCACGCCCTAATGGTGTTAAATCTGCGCCTAAACCTACGCTGTTAGTAAATCCGTTTACCGCCAGATTAGTCAAAAAATCATCTCCATTTTGAGCATATCCGACCGAAGCCATTAATGTATCGGTAAGAGCATTAAAGCCTTTCTGAGCAAGAGTTTCATCTCTTACCAAATGCATCGGTGTATTCATTGCCCCTAAAAATTCGCCTCCGCCGTAAATATACGGATGACGTTGCTGCAAATCATTTTGCAATTGTCTTGTGGCATCTCGTCCCATTGTATAATTATCCGGATTTAGGGTTACCGCCGCTGTTGCCGCACCCATCGCCTCGTCAAAATTACCCAATGTCGTGCCGGTAGCATAACCTACCGCACCGGCTTGCATTGCATCGCCCGTATTTTCTGCCCAATTCTTAAGCTTATTCCAAACTGTCGGTTCTTGCGGTTTCGGCATAGTTATTTGCTGCTCTGAACCTGTCGGCATCCGCAATTGCATCTCATTATTATTTGTCTGAGATTGTTTCGCCGGATTATATATCTCCGAACTCGGCACTCCGCCATTTGCCCGACCATAAGCTTCAGACTCCGGAACACCGCCATAGGCGGCATAACTCGGAACTCTTTTTCCTTTGTAATTCATTTATATTCTCCTTAAAAAGACAGGCGATGAGTTTTATCTCATCGCCCTTGATATTTACTTTTTGCCTGCCGTTATCGCACTGGTTACGGAACTTACGATACTACCAAGGTTATTCCAACCCGATTGCTGAGCGGCCGCCTGACGATTTTTAACGCCGCGTTTCACATCATACAAATTGGAAGCATTCTCATAACCCGATACCGAACCGGCCAACAGAGATTTTATCTGGTCAATATAGCTTTGACGCGCATCATTACTGAAATCAGCCACTTTCAAACTGTCAGCCAATGCCTGCGAATAACTGTTCTGACCATTCAAAACACTCTGATAAGCCGCCTGATTTAAAGCCTCGTTCTGACTGTTTTGCAAATTTCCCGTGGCTCGCAAATAGGCTTCGCTACCGACCGGTATGCCCTGATTGACAAGATTGGTTTGCAAATCACTCATCTGTTGACGATATTGCGGAACAAGCTTATCAACATAAGACTGATAGGTTGCCTCTTCCGCCCGTTTACGTGCTTCATCGGAATAATCAACCCCAAACTGATATTCCGGCAACATATTCAAACCTTTGCTCATATTCAGAGCCTGACTTGTCATATTGTCTTGCGCACGATCATAATTTGACGTGTCGTAATTCTTCAAATAATTTATATAGTTATTTTCATAACCGTAAGTTTTTACCGAGCCTGAACCAAAGACTCGTCCGATGGATTTACTCATTTTTCTCTCCTAAAAAATTAAACCACGGACACTCCTCGCGGAGCATCCCTAAAATATGGCAATTTTCACCGTTTTCCCGATAATGACGCAACAATCCTTCCTTTTTAAAGCCCAGACGTTGCACAAAGTCCAAACAATGACTATTGCTCTCACTCACCAAAAGATTTATGCGACGACAATCAAGATATTCAAATGCCACCGCAAACATGCGGCGCAACGTAATACGGTTGCACCAATGCTTGTCGCAGGAATAAATGGTCCACCACACATCACGATGCGGTGTGTAATCATGAAAAATCAAGCCGCCGACCATGCGATTGTTATAGGCAAAGCCGAAAGTTATATTTTCCCCCAGCCATTCGCTGTTTTCATTTAATCCGCGACAAACCCACCTGGAAATATCACCGCTTATATCCGGCAAAATTTCATAACTCATAATATGCCCACTCCCGTTTCATAGCGAATACCCGTTTCATACCATTCAATACTGTTGCCTTTGGTTTTGGTTTTAAAAACTATTCCGGCCTTATAACCGACCGAAGAATTGGCAATCCACTGACTGCGCAATACCGAACTGCCGGAACTCTCCCATTTGGTGCCGCTGTATTTGATAAACGACGACCATTTGCACGTATTCCATCTGGTAACTCCGCTTTGTCCGATGTTTTCTTCATAATCAACCTGACGTTGCTCCATATCCATGTTGGTATAAATAACCAAAGAATATGCCGATAAAGACTTAGTCCGCGGGTTAAGTAACTGTATTTTCTTCAAATATTCGGTTCCCAATGAAGAATAGGCTTGTTCAACCACTCCGCTAATCGGAGTTCCGTTGTCCGAATACCCTTCATCAAACAGAAAAACTCCGTTGCTTGAACCGAAATACAAACGGGTTTCATATTCTCCCCAACAGAATGAACGGATACCCGTAAAGCGACACCAAGCGCCGTTATTAATGCAAATAACATGCTGCTCAAACTGATTGGCCACCGGAATATTGAATATTCCCAAGTTTCCGCGACTGTAAATAATTCCCTGCCATCCTGAACGTCCGGAATATCTTTGCGTTCGATCCAAAACCAACCCTCTTATTGTATCACTGAATGCCAATTGTGAAGCATTGGCTTTATCGGCCGGCAAGGCCGTGGAGAGAGGAAGATAACCGTCTTCGGTAATAATTACCACATCACCCTGATAAGCAATTGTGCAATTATAACCTATCGGTCGGCTGATTTTGTATGAACCGCGCAACTTCCAATCTTCGGCATCGTTTATATCCGAACCGGAATAAACCAATGCTTCACCTTCGGAGGTAATAAAAACCGTTAAGTCGTCTATGCCTTGTCCGCCATCTTGAGTCCAGTTGGCAACCGCCACCAAACGACCGCCGAAACGACTGACTTGCGCCAAATCAAAACAACTTAAAGTGCCGGAAATATTGCCGGCATCTTCCGGATACCAAACTTTCAGACTGTTTTTTTCAACAAACCACAGCCTTTGCTTTGAAACACTGACATTAACAATATTTTCTTCCGTCAATCCTTCGGCACTGAAACCCCATGCTCCGAAATGTTCATCATTATTTTCATCAACATAATAAACCAGAGGAGCATCAACTCCGTTAACAAAATACATATAATTTTTGTATTGAGCCGTACGACAATCACTGTTTGTAAGGCTTATATTATCATATTCATAAACATCGCTTTTGTTGCTGATATTAAAAACCTTTCCGCCGGCTATGGCAAAAAAAGCCGAATTCCGACCGGCATTATAAGCTGCCAAAGTTTTCACATCACCGTTCAAAACAACATAACTCTGATAACCTTTGCGCAAAACGACTTTGTTTTCTCGCGGAATATAATTATCCATTGTAACGGCATAAGTTTCGCCCATATCCGCCACTCCGTCGCGGCAATTCAATCCCTTAACCGGAGCCGGCAAAGTATATGACACGGACCTATTTGTCCGATTGATTAAACGTGACTGCATTGACTGTTACTCCCTCTTGCAAAACCTCATCGTGAGCCAACAAAATGTTTTCGGAAGCCAAACCGGCACCGTAACGTTTTTTAAGCTCCTGCTCATATTCGTCGAATTCTTCCGTATAATCCAAACCGCTCCGTTTCAGCCAACGCCATAAAATTCCCAATTTCACCACATATTCATCAAATATCGGCACATCGGTATTGGCCGTAAGCGTGTTTTTTTCCTCAAAGGTGTTGAAATCCCAAACAATATTGTTGCTTCGATATTGAAAAACGATACAAACATTCATCGGCGGTTCATTGAGCAATATCAACATGCCGTTTTGCAACTTGAACTTCAGTTCACAACCGGCACTGTAAAAATATTTATCCCGCATCCACTGTTCGGGGGTTATGGCGCCGATAATTCTCTCTTGAGTGTCTTTAATAAAAATTGTGTTGTTTATCAGGCTGTAAAAGTCCGGAATAATATCGCTTAACGGATATTGTTTTTTGCCTCTGATGGTTCTTATACAACCCACTTTTACCAATTCCTGCCAATCACCGTAACGCAGCAAACTGTCCAAACATGATTTTGCCACGCTTAAAAATATGCTGTCTTGCTGACTTGAAGAATTGAATAAATCATTAGGTCTTTTTACCGCCGCCAAATCGGCAACTTCGCGACAGATTTCTAAAATTGTTTTCATGCCGCCTCTCCCTTCTTTTTGCTCTTTCTTGTTAATGTTTTACTTTTTGATAACTCGCTAATTTTTTGTTTTAACATTAAATTTTCATTTTTAAGATTTTCTATTTCATCTTTATATTGCTGTTCTTTTTCCAAAAAATCAGCCACCGCCGTATTGTTTTTAGCTCGCTTTATAAAAGCTTCCGCCAACCGCTTTTCATGCGTTAATCCCAAGGACAATGCTTTGTTTTCATCAAGTTTGGCTAAGTCCTCAACCGTAAAGATACCTCTGCTTTCACAAGTGGCTATTTCAGCGGCATTTAAAAAGGCAAACTGATTTAACGGTGTGCCGTTTTTAATTTTTTCTTTTGCCAGTTTATACAAGGCATATTCTTTAGGAAAACGTCTGATTTTTTCTGTTGTAGCCGGTTGATTGAAGACTTCGGTATTGTTATCTTTCAAACGGATTTCCACATAAGTAACATTTTTGAAAACGGGTAATCCTTCCGATGAAAGATTTTCGGTTTTGACTGCCTTATCATAAAATCGCGCCGCTACATTGCGTTCATCATTCAAATTATCGGCAACCTGCCGAAATAATGCAAAATCTATATCCATTGCTTGTCCTTTCAGTTAAACTTTAATATATTTATTTAATTTATTGATAAAAAAGAAAAAGGCAGATTTAATCTGCCTTTTTCTTAAAGCTTGTAACTACGAATTAGTTACCACCCTCTTGAGAACCGCCTTCATCAGAACCGCCTTCATCGGAGCCTCCGTTCGTACCGCCGGTTTCTGTACTACCGGCTTCAGTGCTACCGGTTTCCGTGCTACCTTCATTTGTAACATCAGAACCGCCGTTACTTTCTTCAGCAACCGTTTTGATTAAAACACCTTGCAGAGCTGCATTACTCATGGTCAAGTTACCGGCCCAACCGATAATACGATATAAAGCATCCTGATTTACGGCCATTCTGTCACCACCGATAATTTTCATATCACGATCTTTGTGAGTGCGCAGATAAATGTAATCCGTATTCAGGAAATACATGTGATTTTCCGGACAATATCCGCCCTGACCGCCGTCATAAATTACATCGGCACCTTTGAACTTTAAGCTGGTAAAACCGGCATCTGCCATCTTCGGATCAGAAAAGCGCTGTAAATCCATTAATGAAGAATCATAAATGGAATACAAAGTATCGTCACAAACGATTAAATCCGGTTTATCACCGCCTCGCGAGCACTTATAATACAGCTTATTCATTTTTTCCGTAATATTGCTCTTGGTTATATCACCGCTGACGGATTGGTTGCGCCAAAATTCGTTACCGGTAGTGGCACGATTTATACCGCCCACGGTTCCGGAAGTAGGATCATCAGCTACCAATAAAGCCAAACCGCCGATTTCCTTACCCGATGAGCCGGTACCGTCGCCATAAACGGCGGCTGACATTTTGTTTACCAAGGTTTTTTCGGCATTACTGACTCTTTTTTCCAACAAGTCCATTATTTGCTCATTACCGCTGTTCATAAGCAATTCTTCGCCGGAAATAGCCACCGGAACCGCACAAAGTTTCAAGGCATATTCGGCCGCCGTAAACAACTGTTTAGGTTGATAAGAAATGGTATCATATCCGTTATACCAAACCAAATCTCCCTCTCCGTACTCCAATTCTTCCAAAATTTTGGAACCGCCGCTAATCGGACGCATTTTACCTTTTTCCTTTAAGCGGCTCAAAAGAGCACTGTTTTTTGACATATTGTCGTGCAAATACTTACTGCGACTTGCCAAAGTTGTTGTAAAAACATCATTAAAATTTTGATTAACCATATTTCTTTCCTTTATTAAAAATTAATCCATAAATGCCGCCATATTTTTTGCGATTTCCTCACGTAATGTAAGTTCTCGTTGCGGCATTTCCGTTTTTCCTTTCGCGTTAAAAGCCGCCTTTTTGGCTTTTTCAGCCTCGGCTGCCCTGTCACTGATTTTTTGTTCAATCAGTTTTTCGCGAATTTGCGGATTGAGCCACAAAGCATTATCGTAAGCCGACGTAATGTCCTGTGCTTCACCGCTGTTCAACAAACCGATAAGCTGTTCTTTTACATCTTCAAAATACGGATGTAATAAATTCCCGTCTGCATCGGTTTGCCGACCGAACATTTCGAGAATTTCCCATAACTTACGGGTTTGTTGTTCCTGTATGTATGAAGTCAAATCGTGATAATTTCGCTCTAAACGACACAAGCGGGCAATTGTTTCCGCCGTTATCCCGTTATCAACTTTTTCCTTAACATCGGCTTTTACTCCATACACCACCGCCAAAGCCTGAATTGTGGCTGCCGGATTAACCGCCAATGCCTCATCAACCCAAGCCAGTCCGGCAAGCCAATCCTGAATTTTTTGAAAGCCTTCGTTTTCCAAACGGGTTTTATTGGAAGCAAAAATTTCTTCCAATGGTGCATAAGCCTCCAGTTTAGTCAGACACTCTTTCAATTTTCCTTCATTATCAGCCTCACGTTCGCACAAAAAAATCTGCCATTCTTGCGGCAGATTTTTGAAATCAATTGCGAATTTTTCCTGATATCCGGGCGGTGCGGTTATTACCGTTGCCGGCACTTCTTCCGAGGGCTCGAAAATCGGTGCTTCGGCAACTGTCATCTCCGTTTCGCCTGATATCGCTTCGTTTTCGGCATTATCAGGCAAAAGCCCTTTAGCCTTAAACTGACGTTCTATTTCTTTTCTTAATTCACTCATTTCCATATCATCCTTTTATAGTTATAAAGAAAATCGGCAAAGATTTGTTCCTGCCGATTTTTTTCTTGTTGATACCGAACATTTTTTATATATTCGGGTGAATAATCGCTAGCACGAGCCGCACCGCTCATGCGTAAATATCTGTCAACATCCGCGACCGATGATGCGACAGATCCGTCCGGAAGAACAACCTCTTCCGCGAATTGCTTACTGAAATTTGCCATATTAACCTCTTTCAGAACATAAAAAAAACCCCGCTCAACGCAGGGTTAAATAACAAATTTACAATATTTCTACCGGATAAACATCTTTAGTTGCACAAAGGTATATACCATTAATATCCCCAAACAAATATATCCTATATCATACTTTTTTTTCAAACACCACAATCCGATAATCGGCATATATAAAATATAAAGCAAGTGCCTGTATAAATCAGGAAAAAAATCTCCTTTCCGCAACTCTTCAGGTTGTAAATAATCATAATACACACTTGCCCCCATCAGCAACAGGGCAACAACCAGCCAAACCAAATAAAACCATTTGACTGCCTGTCTTTCCCACAAGTTCCAATCTATTTTAAATCTCTCATTTCCCATAATGAACTCCATGTCACATAAAACAAGCTGTTTTCAACCAGATATAAACCGATTAATATACCGATAATCAGGTATATATAACGTTTTACCGAACCATACATAAATACCTCCCTTAGCATATCACACTATAACACCGCTAAATCTCCGAAAGTGAAACCAAACCGATACACGACCCGATTACAACAAAAAGATAGAAATAAATATAATTAACTTCCGTGTCATTTTATATTCTGTTGGTTGTATTTTTATATTTATTCTATCTTATTGTTATTATTTTGCAAGCATTTTTTTCAAAATGGAGAAGTTTTTTGAAGCTGTCTTTATCCTCCTTTGTTACCAAGAATTGTTGTTGTTTTTCTCTCTGAACAGATTTTCAAGACTGTTCTCTTTCATTTCATAATAATTTTCCGCCTCACTGTCATAAACAGGCTCGGCAAAAGTAAGCGCCAGAGCATCTGCCATATCCGGAGAACGTCCCAAACGCTTTTTGATTTCATCTTTTTCTTCCAGCTGTAATCTGCCACGACTGTCATATTTTTTATTTACTGCGCAAAGTTCGGCAAACAAGGTATCATCTTCGGGGATTTTGGCAGCCGGAGTTGCTTCCAGCCACCTGCGCAACTCGTCCCACATTTCCGCCCGACGATTATGATATCTTTCATCAAGCAAAGCTTTTTCGCCGAACATAACCGGACGGACAATTTTCTTATAGCCGCGATCCAGCAAAATATCCACTACGCCGCCGCCTACCCCGCCGGCATCTATGAATAAACGCACCGGACGATATTCGCGAATAATGCGGGTGGCAAAATTAGCTACTTCCACATTATCCGCTTGCGACAAACATTTAAACCCCTCACACAATCGGCCGCGTCTGAAACAAAATACCGTCCGGTCATCTCCGAATCTGGCCACATCCACCCCTACAATCAACGGTGAAGATGAATTAAACAACACTGTCTCCGCCGCTTGACGAACCGTTTTATAGGCAATCAATTTATAACTGCCGGAATTAGCCGGTGCACCGAGCCAAATATGTTCATAATCGTCGGGATTTTCCCGCTGGCATTTAAGCGCCAGATATTTCATTTCTTCCGGACAATACGGGTTATCGTAATAATTTACCTTCACCACCAAAGACCGATTGTCGGGATTAGCTCCCACCGCCGCCCAAACCGGATCGTTTTCTTCCTCCCTGTTCATGGAAATCCAAATCTCCGAACCGGCTTTTCTTATGGTCGGGTCCAGAATATCCCAGCTTTTTTTGCTGATTTTTTGTGCCTCTTCCAACCAAACAATATCAACCCCTTCGAGCGACTTTATATTAGCGGCATTTTGTTCCTGTAGCCCCTTAAAAATAAAGGCTGTGCCGGTAATTTTGTTAATTATGCGTGTTTCCATAATTTTATAGTCGGTCAAATCATAAAAGGCTATGCGATCGCACAGCAATTTATATACGGAATCTTTTATGCTCTCCTGTATTTCGCGCATACAGGCAATACGCAATGTTTTCATCCGTCCCAACAATAACAGGCTGTCCGCAAAAGCATAACTTTTACCGCCCGCACGTCCGCCGTAATATAATTTATACCTTTTTTTGCTCTTCAGAAGCGGAGAAAATATCTCCGGTATCTTTGCCGTTTTGTTCTTCATTGATAAAATCCACTAAAATACTGGTTAAATCCTCTGTTTCGGAATTGTTTTCCTTTTGCGCCTGCAGTGAAGCTATTTTGCATTTCAACTCCTCTGCTTTCAGTGCCAAATTTATATTTCCCTCATCTATTGCCATTTTTTGAAGTTTGCTCAACATCGCCAAGCTTTCGGCAAAAGAATAGGTTTCTGCCGTTTTTTTCTTTGACATTTATTTTCCTTTCTCTTGCTTAATTTAATTTTCCAATTCCAGCCGAAGCTTATTCAAACGCCCTATCCATTCCCACAAATGCGGATATTCTTTGTCGCTTAAATTTTCCAATTCTGCGGCAACATTAACCCCGGCACGGGGAAAAATCGGCATTATACTGCGGCAATCACAAAAATCCGCCGCGCATGAGCTCAAGCAACTCAGTGCGAGGAGCATTAGGCTCTGCCTGAATTTTAGAACGTTTTTGCGCCACATATTTTATTACCTCCACCTGTTTTTCAATAATCTGTGTTTTGGCACAACTCTTACCGTATAAATAACCGCCGTAGGCAGCCATCAGTGTGGTCATAAAAATTAAGAATATAAATTTCATGACAATAACCTCACCAATGACCAAATATCATTTTTGAATCCCAACAATGCCAAAACCACCAAAATTCCCCATACCAACACATAGAGTTTGGGAATGCGCACAATACTCAGAATAAGCCAACGCCAAAAACGATATTGTTTCTTTTTTCCCATATTTTCATTCCTCCCGATAAAAAAGATGATTGCCTATTGTCAGACACGGCTTTTTACCCTCTGCCCATTTGGGCTTTATGCTTTTGGCATGATAAAAAACCGCCCCGCCGGTAAAATCTTTAAGTTCCCCGGCAATTGCCTGTTCGGCAATTTTAATGCACTCGCAAAAAACATTATCTTCCGTGGTTACCAATCTTATTTTCCAAAAATTAGGATCATTTTTATTCCAACAACTGAATTGA
>JAGDBT010000116.1 GCA_017958895.1 Alphaproteobacteria bacterium
ATTGCCGCATCAAAACTTATATCCAATCCCGTGGCAGGCAAAATTTCCAAACCCCACCAATTACCGATTTCCCACTTATGATAACCGTTTTCTACCAAACTTTTAATCAACGGTTCAAAAAGTTTCGGCTGACGGCAAACCTCAGGCAGAGCCAAACGCACCTTATTTTTCGGTAATTTGCGGATTTCTTCCGCCTTGCTTTGCGGATTAAGAAGATATATAATCTCTGAAAAATCATTTAAGTCCAATAAGTTAAGATAATCAAGATTGTCAATTTTTAACTTAAATTCCGGCTTTGTAACCCGTTTACGACAATCGGATATTGCCGGAAGCTTGCCTTTCGGGCTTTCTATTTTGATTTGGGCGTATAAATTGCGCCTGAGCTCGTTTAATAACGAAGCCGGTGTAAACAAATTCTGCGGATTATCTATCCGTAAATCACGCAAATTAAATTCCGTATCCCCTGTCTTTTCAAAGGCATTCTTAATTGCTAAGGTGCTTTTTTCCGGATGTTCCGTCGGGGTGAAATTGCCCTTTACGACAGCCTGATAATTATCGCAGGTTGCTTTAATTTCTTCAGGAGAAACCGTAACTTTAACTTCTATATCGGCAGTTTGCTTAAACGCTCCCGGTTTTGGTTTTTCATAATGATAAGCACCTTTGACTTCTCCTGAGGAGGCTAAATATATTTTTTCACCGCGTTTTAAGGCCGGATAGCCGTGAGGAAGTTCAATTTCCGCAATTTGCTCCGCCGGAACCTCAAAAACGTTTCTATGACCGTTAAAAAGCTTTTGCACCGAAAAGCCGTATGGTTTTTCATCACCGGCCACATCAATTTGCAAACCGTCATAGCGGGCGATTTTATGCGTGGTTTTGAAAATCAGCCTACCCTTGACGATATTTTCCACCTTGCCGATTTCCAAGCCGCGATGGCCGACAAATTCTCGATCAATGATGTTTTTATCTTTGCCCTTAAAGTGAAATTTGCACCACGGGCGCGAGAAAATCTGTTTAATACGCTCTTCCCGATTGATATCGGCACCCTGACCGTCAAGAATTTGCCGATAATAATCGGTAACTGCCGCCACATAAAGAGCCGATTTTTTGCGTCCTTCTATTTTTAGAGAATCAACCGGCATTTGCAAAATATCTTCTTGCAAAGCCATATCTTTCATGGAAAACAGATGGCTTTCCCGACCGTTGCATTTAAATGAGGCACGGCACGGATATAAACATTTGCCGCGGTTGGCACTGCGAGCGTATTCCAAAGAGGAAAATAAGCATAATCCGCTATAAGAATAGCACAAAGCACCGTGAATAAAGGTTTCCGTTTCCAAACCGGGAATAGCGGCAATTTCTTTGATTTCCGCGGCCGTAAGTTCACGCGCCAAAACTACCCGCTTAAAGCCCATTTTTTGCAAAAACAGTGCGCCTTCCTTATTGTGTACCGCCATTTGCGTGCTGGCATGCATTTCAAATTGCGGATATTGCTCTCTGATTATACGCGCCACGCCCAAATCTTGAATTATTATACCATCCACCCGACAGCGGGCACAGATATCCAAACTTTCCAATAAGGCAGAAAGTTCGCTTTCCTGAACAAGCGTGTTAATCGTAACATATACTTTGTGTTGCAGGTTATGCGCATAGGCAGTAAACTCGTTTAAGGCCGGTTCATCAAAATTTATGGCCGTGGCGCGTGCCGAAAATTTGGCCAGCCCCAAATAGACGGCATCGGCTCCGTAATACAGAGCCGCATATCCGGCTTCGATATCGCCTGCCGGTGCCAATAATTCCCGTTTTTTCATCAAAATCCCCTGACTTGCAATTTAAGGGAAAGCTACGGCAATTTATGCCTTTTGTCAAGTATAAAGCTTACGGAGTTTATTTATATCAAAGAATATGAGAAACGGTTATTACAGAGTTGTATCCCCTCTTTTCATATCCTTCAATTCTTTTAATTCTTTAACTCCCATTTCCGTTCTTTTTTGGGTTTCTTTCTTACTTCCTTTATACGGATCATAGGAATCTATGGTGATGCTTTCACCATTCTGTATAAATTTTATATCTGTAACTCTTTGGAAAAGATTGTTAATTTTTTCTGTTATAACAGGATCTCTTTCTTGATCTTTTTTAACACCTAATTCAGCTATTTCCTGCGATACTTTAAAATAATCATCTATAACTTTTTGTTTGCCTGTTATTTTATTGACAGAATCTCTGATTCTCAGCTTCAAACTTTTTAACTTATTATTCATAAGGGCCTCCATTGTTTAGTGTTTATAGGCACAGTTTAGTTCTTTTTAAATATTTTGTCAAGTATTTATAAAAAATCTTGTTTCACCGGCGATATTTGAATTACCGAAGCCATAGTTATTTTCCGAGTTGCCCCAGAAGTTTGTACCATACTGCGGGTAGTTTTATCATTGACTTCTCTTATATATACTTTATTATAATTACAATTTTGGGGAGTATTGATATGAAAAAATTTGCTTTG
>JAGDBT010000011.1 GCA_017958895.1 Alphaproteobacteria bacterium
ACCAAATTTTCCAGATTAAATAAGGAACGATAAAACTTACATATAAAGCCGGAACAACATATAAAAGAATAGCGAAAAACAAAGGGAAAGGAATTGTTGAAATTAACAACAGAATGGTTTTGATGAGTTTTGATTTTTCTACTTTTGCCATCTTGCTACCTGTGGTTTTATTTTTAATTTTATTCAAAATATAATAAAAAGAGCCGAATGTCAATCGGCTCTTGAGATTCATTTAAGCTGTAAGTTGTTTAAATTTATTATTTTTCACAGCTTTTAGGATAAATCCAATCTTCACCGAGTTTATGACATTTATCCAATGTAAATTCCGTATCACATTCTCCAGTCTTTTTATTTAGCGGCAAGTTATTATTTAAGCAAATTTCGTTAAAAACTTCTTTAGCCACACAACCTGCTTGTTTATAACGACATTTTTTGAAAAGTTCTATTTGGTCATCTGTCAACTTAATGCAACCGTTAATTTTGTTCCAGGCTAAACAATCTTCACGGCAACGATTTTCGTTGTAATCCCAAACATTACCCTCATCCAAACAGCCATTTTGTTCTAAAAAAACAAAATACTTCCAACTACCAAATAACAGAACTGCTAAAATGATACAAATTTTAATTACTTTTGAATAATGCATAATATCTCCGCTTACCAATATTTCTTAGGAAAAGCCGGATTTTTATTGCGATAATCTGCACAAGCATCTTGTGCATTACGATATACTCCGGAATTTCCTCGTAATCGTCCTGTCGCATTTACACGCAAATCATGAAATCTATCTTTTTGGGCTTCATCCTCATCTAATCCCTTATAGTACTGGTTCCAATAAAAGTCAAATTTTTCTTTTGCATCTCCCAAGGCCTTGGCAGTGTTATAACCATAAGGTCCTCGTGCTGCCGCATTGAAATTTGCTTTACAATGATGATAATCATCCAAATTTTTATAACCATGATTTTTCATTTTAAAATACTCGGATGCCATATCCATTGTACCCCCGACAATTTGATGAATTGGAGATTGTTGATTTGTTGTTTGCAATGTATCTACATTTTGATTACTCAAACCGCTTGTGTTGTTATTCTGAAAATAACTGCTTGGTTTGCCGACTAGGCTTTCGGTATTGACGGTATAATCGGAATTTGCAAAAGCTTGACCATTATTTGTACCATTACCAAATCCGCTGTTGTTCAACTGATTTGTAACGTTTTGAATATTTTGGCTTATGTTTGAAGTGCCGAAGCCGTAGTTATTTTCCGGCGAACCACCCCAAAAATTTGTGCCATACTGCGGGTAGTTTTCTTCCGCTATTCCTTGCTTGGCAAAAACTTCCGCCAGTTGATTTTCTCTGGCCAATCGCGCGCTTTGATATTCCAATTCATCACGTGTTGAAAATCCGCTGTGGTCAACCCCATAACTGTCAACTCCGCCGTTGCCGGATTGATAGCCGGTTAATTTTTTGATTTCATCCCATATATCCATGGTATTCTCCTCTTAAAAGTTTTAATTACTATTCTGATTAAAACTCTAACAGAAGAAAAACGGCTTGTATATGCCCTATAGCTTGCTAACGTTGTAACTTTAGCCAAGCAAAAGCTTTTTAAATTCGCGATTATTTTGTTGTGCCAACTGTCTTAATTTGTTCTTTTTGTTATGTTCTACATAAGGAATTTGCATTTCTTTTACTTTATTTGCTAAATACCATTCAACAAAACTGTTTGCCGTCAGTTTGATACCGATTTGTAGCGCTTCCTTGTATTTTTCTTTTTGAATTTCCGCAAATTTCTTTCTGAATTGCGCATATTTTTTATCACGAACAACTGCGCCCCTATGCGCTTTCTCTCTGTGATGAGTTTTAATTACGGCATCCATCGTTGTTGCATGAAGCTTGCCCCAGTCTTCTCTTGCTTCTTTGAGCAATTCTACCGCCCAAGATAAAATCTGCTGTTGAAACTCCCTGTTTTGATGTAAATATTCGTTATGCAAACACATTGCATTGAATTGGCGCAACGCCTTAAAAGGTATAATTTCTTTGTAATCCATCTTTGCTCCTTTCAAAATAAGAAATATATTATATAATTAGGAAGCAAAATTCCAAAACACAAGTGTCATGCTAGCTTAGACAATAAAATCTGCGACGTTGTGTGAAAATTTTTGAATCGGTTTGCAATTTTACTTCAGTGCTTTTATGTTTGAAAACAAGAGGTAGTTATGAGCATAGAAGAAAAGATATTTAAACGCACGATTATAGATTTTATCCGGTTGGAAAAATTCGGTTTTACCAAATCTGACGGCAAATGGACTTATAGCGAGCTGTTTATGGCCGGCGACTTTAAGGCGGTGGTAAACATTACGCCAAAAGGCGATGTATCAGGAACAGTTTTTGAGACCGCTACCGAAGACGAATTTTTGCCGCTGCGGGTTGAAAACATGGAGGGATTTGCCGGCGAGGTGCGCGCCGAATATCAAAAGATTTTGGATAATATCAAAGCCAACTGTTGCCGGATTAACTACTTTGTGCACCCGCAATCTAACCGTCTGACGCAAGCGATTTTTGAAACTTATGGCGATGTGCCGGTTTTTCCGTGGGATAATGACGATGCCGGCGTTTTCAAAAATCCGGATAACGGCAAATGGTACGCGCTGATTATGTGTATTGACCGGAGCAAGCTCAATAAAAAGCTTTCCGGCAAAATTGAGGTGATGAATATCAAGTTAGATGAAGTGAAAATACCGGAATTGCACAAACAAAAGGGCTTTTATCCGGCGTATCATATGAATAAAAAAAACTGGATTACAATGACGCTTGATAACACCGTGCCGGATGAGTTTTTGCTTGCGTTGATTAACGAGAGCCACGCCTTTACACTTGGAAAACACAAGCGCCATCGCGCCGGAAATAATGCGTGGTTAGTGCCGGCAAATCCGAAATTTTTTGATATTGAAGCCGCTTTTGCCAAACAAAAAGAAATTATCTGGAAGCAATCGAGCGACTTGCAGGTTGGGAATACGGCGTATATGTATGTCGGCGCGCCGATTTCGGCGGTTTTGTATAAGTGCACGGTAACGGCGGTGGATATTCCGTATGATTACGAGGATGAAAACCTCAAAATCAGCAAGGTGATGAAAATTAAACTCATCAAAAAATATGCCAAGGATTTTATGAATTTGGCCAAGCTCGGTGAATACGGCGTCCGAACCGTCCGCGGCCCGCGGATTTGCCCGCCAAATTTAGCTGATGTGTTGAAATAGAAAAGAATAACAAAGGCGGTGGCATTCCCCACCGCCTTTTTATGAACGGCCTGTCACCCCAAGTATCTGAAGCCGGCCTCGGGTTGAGTAAAACGGGGAATACTCCCTCCTCAACGCTTCGAGCTATTATTAAAGTAGCACTTTTAATGTTCCTTGTCAATGTCACAAATTTAATAAGGCTTAAAACATTCCGCCGTTCCAGCCCCAGAGGTCAGCCGGATGGTAGGTTACGTAAACATTTGCGCCGTCAATACCGTAATCACTTTGCAAAATGTCACAAATCTCGCCGGTTAAGCCCTGACACGCCGATTTTGATGCCGATCCCAACAGTCGGATGGCGATATAAGCACCTTTTTCGAGCTTTCGCTCTGCCATATACAGCGACTTATCGTCCTCAATGTTCGCCATAATATAAGCCTTCGGCTTGCCAAACGCGGCCGATACGGCTCCGGTCAGCTTCTTTTGCAGGTCATCTTTCTGGCTTGCGTCCAGTTTAATACTCATTTTTGCTTCAATGTACGGCATTTTTTATCTCCTCCAAAAAATTTTTATAATTTGCATTTATCGTAAACGATGAACTATGGACTTGCAAGTTATATTTAAAGGTTTATAGTTTGCAAATATCGCAACTATGAAGTATGAGGCAAAATGCAGGTTATTA
>JAGDBT010000117.1 GCA_017958895.1 Alphaproteobacteria bacterium
GCTGGGACAACGCGATGGTGATCGCAGCAGTCAAGGTCGTCTTGCCGTGGTCTACGTGTCCGATCGTGCCGATGTTTACGTGCGGTTTCGTCCGCTCAAACTTTTGCTTTGCCATTGGAGTTCCTCCTTTTGTTTGAAAGCGCTTGGCGCATCTACGGGGTCATGGAGCGGGTGATGGGAATCGAACCCACGTGATCAGCTTGGGAAGCTGGGGCTCTGCCATTGAGCTACACCCGCTTAGCTTAATATTGAAATCAAAAACCCCTCAAGAGAGATTTCAATGGTGGAGGGGGATGGATTCGAACCATCGTAGACGAAAGTCGACGGATTTACAGTCCGTTGCATTTGACCGCTCTGCCATCCCTCCGTTGTTCTTTCTTAAGGAGCCGTAAAGACAAATCATTTGATTTCTCTTTGCCTTATAATCATTATTTTATTGGGAATGTCAACCATTTTTTTATTATTTATTAAATTATCCACGTTACAATTTTTTTAAGTGCCAAAAATACGGAGAAAGATATGTCTGTTATTACCGAAAGTGCTAATTCCGCAACCTGGGATATAGATTTGAAAAGCGGTTTGGAAATCGCTGATATTATCAATGAAGAAGATAAAAAAGTAGCTCTGGCGGTTGAAAAAGCTTTGCCGCAAATAGGAGAAGCCATTGATAAAATATCCGAACGTTTGCGAGCCGGCGGCAGAATGGCATATTTCGGCAGCGGTACCAGCGGCAGAATAGGAATTCTCGATGCTTCCGAAATGCCTCCGACCTATGGTGTTTCGCTCGATTTGATACAAGGATATATCTCCGGAGGTGAAAAAGCGATTCGTTTTTCGGTTGAAAATGCCGAGGACAGCGAGGAATTAGCCGAAGAAGATTTGGCAGATTTTAATCCGCAAGCCAATGATGTTGTTGTGGTAATATCGGCCAGCGGCGGTTCGCGTTACGGTTTGCATATTTTGCAATCAGCCGGTGAACGAGGCATTTTAACCATAGCCGTTACTTCGAATCCCGAGGCGAAATTTAAAGATTTTTGCGATATATTTATTTGTACGGTTGTAGGACCGGAGGCAATTACCGGTTCTTCACGCATGAAATCGGGTACGGCGCAAAAAATGGTTCTTAATATGTTGTCAACCGGGGCAATGATAAGATTGGGAAAAACTTATCATAATTATATGGTGGACTTGCGCATCAATAATATTAAATTGCATAAGCGAGCGATTGATTTTGTGTGTGAAATTACCGGTACCGACGAAAAAACGGCGGCTGAAACAATTGATAAATGCAATAATGTTAAAACAGCCTGTGTTATGATAAAAAGAAATTGCTCTAAGGAAGAAGCGGAAAAATTGCTTTCTCGGAACGAAGGTATTTTGCGTAAGATTATTTAGTCTTCAGTCCGGGCAAGTGTTAAGGAATATACGGCGGCTGCACCGTTTTTAAGCAAAACTTTCGCACATTCGTTTAAGGTTGAGCCGGTAGTCATAACGTCATCAACAAGCACGACTTTTTTATTTTTTATATTTTGCGGTTTGGCAACGGCAAAGGCATGTTTTAAATTATTGCGTCTGGCCTTACCTTTGAGTTGAACCTGCGGTATGGTGTTTTCTTGACGAATCAGTGAAAGGTAATCGGCTTTAATAAAAGTTCTCGCGGAAAGATATTTAACCAAAAGAGCCGATTGATTGTATTTTCTTTTCAAAAGCCGTTTTTTATGCAGAGGTACGGGTATAAGAATATCCGGTTGATCATCCCAAATATCTTTGCCGGCGTTATATAACATAGCGGCCAGAGTTTCGGCATCGGCAGTGCAATCATTAAATTTCAGGTTGATAATCAGACTTTTGGAAAAATCATCATAGACAAAGCAAGACCGTTGCAAAGAAAATAAATGTCGTTTTTGCTTCAGACAATTTGCGCATAATTGTTTTTTGGCGAATTTGAGATTTTTCTCGCTCTTAAAAGGTGTACCGCAGCAATGGCAAAAGGGTTTGCCGATAAAATTTATTTGTTTGAAACAATCGGCACACAAGGCGTTTTTTTCGCTTAATATCTTGCCGCATTTAATGCACCTCGGTGGCAAAAGCAAATTTAATAAGCGTTTCCATAAATTCATTTCAGAATTTCATTTCCTTTAATATTTGGTGAATTTGATTCATGCTGTCAGCCACGATTATGCCTGCATCTTTCATTATTTTCTTTTTATCGGCAACAGTTACGCGTCCGTGAGTTATGATATCCGAAGCATAGCCGATATTCAGCTCTGCCGAAAGAGAAGCTCCCGCAACATAAGCAATAAGCGGCTTTTTATTTTGTTTTTGCGCATAATATTCGGCGACCAATTGCTCATAAGAACCGTCAGCATTACCGATAAGCACAACGGCTTTGGTTTCTTCATCTTCTTCAAAAGCGTCCAATAACGGGCGATAATCTGTTCCGACAATCATGTCATCGCCCAGACCGATGACGGTTGACTGGCCGCACTCCGCTTCGTTTGTTTCCAAAACTGCTTCATAAGTTAAAGTTGAAGCGAGGGAAATAATACCGATAGAGCCTTTTTTGTGAATATTTTCGGGAAAAATTCCCAATCTGGCTTCATTCGGGGAAATAAGTCCCGGTGTGTTTGGTCCGATTAAAGTGGTAGATGAGCCGTTTAACATGGCTTTGATTTCGAGCATGTCATGAACCGGCACACCCTGTGCTATCGGCACAAGAAGCGGTATTTCAGCTTCCACGGCTTCACGTACGGCATTTTTAACGGCCGTTGCCGGCACAAATAAAACACTGGCATCTATTTCAAACTGACGTTTGGCATCATACACATTATTGAAAACCGGCACTCCCAAATGTTCTTCTCCGCCGTGACCGGGAGAAGTTCCGGCAACAATCTTGGTGCCGTTTTCCAAGGAACGTTTGGTATGAAAAGAAGCTTGCGCCCCGGTAATGCCCTGAATAATAACGCGAGTGTTATGGTCTGCCAGAATGGACATCAGTCATTTACCTC
Organism: Alphaproteobacteria bacterium; assembly: GCA_017958895.1. GTDB lineage: Bacteria > Pseudomonadota > Alphaproteobacteria > RF32 > CAG-239 > RUG410. Next base: position 3,009 of record JAGDBT010000117.1, read on the forward strand.
CATTTGAGCAAGCAATTTGTTTACACCCTCGTTTGAATTTTCGGCAAAAATGATAGGTAATTGGGAATTTTCCAAAATGGCTTTGGCTTCGTCTTTATTTGTTCCGTCAAAGCGTACTACCATAGGTACGGTAAGACCCAAATCCTGGGTGGCGGCCAATATGCCGTCGGCAATAAGATTACAACGTAAAAAGCCGCCGATAATATTGATTAAAATGCCTTCAACATGCGGATTGGTCATACAAATTTTGATACCCTCGGCAATAACTTTTTTATCTACTCCGCCTTTAACATTTAGGGAACAGGCTAAATCAAATCCTTTGTTTTTTATAATATCCATGGTTTCAAGAGCCAATCCTTCACCATTGACTATGCAAGCTATATTACCGGCATATTCATCATATTGAAAACCGCATTCCTGAGCTTTGAGTTGTCGTTCGTCCTGCTCGTAGTCGTCACGCATGCGGGCAATATCCGGATGTCTGAAAAGGGCATTGTCATCAAAATCTATTTTGGCATCTAAAGGAATTAAACGTTGGTCGGGCATAAGACCTACCGGATTGATTTCTATCATTATGGCATCAAGATTTATGAAGGTGAACAGCAGTTTGCCGAAGAAATCATGAAACGTTTTCATATAAATTTTATCAAGCAAGAGAAAATCCAGAATTTGCATAATTTGTTCATCGTTTATACCGCTGTCGTATTTTAAGTTTATCCGCAGAATTTTATCCGGTTGACTTGCGGCAATTTGCACAATGTTTTCGTTTACAACCTCGGAGATAAGCAAAGAAATTGATGGTATTGAGCTGTCAATAATCAGGCCGGCATAGAAGAGTCGTTTTACCTCTTTATACAATTCAACATATACGCGATTTACCATTTTGCCCTTAGGGCCGGTTTGTTCGGTAACCAAAGTGTTATGCAACATTTGCGTTGCTTCATAAGCAATATTTTTAACTTGAGTAACATGGCGAATTCCGCCTTTGCCGCCGGCATCGTGATCAATGAAATGTCCGCCGGCCCGAGCACCTGATTGAATTTGTGCTTTTAACATCCACGGACCGCGCGAAGAAATCTGCTGAGCAATCCTTTTGGCTTCGGTCGGCGTATAAGCAACTCCGCCCTTAGGCACGACTATACCGTATTGAGCGAGAATTTTTTTAGCCTGATATTCATGGACGTTCATAATATTTCCTTATTTTGCTCCGGCGTATTCTTTTATTTTGGCCACCATCGACATCATGCCGTTACGACGACTCGGAGTCAGATTTTCCTCCAGTCCGAGTTTAGCAAAAATTTCGCTAACATCAATAGTTTTTATTTCTTCGGCCGATTTATCATTGAAGATAATTAACACGATGGCAATAATTCCTTTAACCAAAATGGCATCACTGTCACCGCGAAAATGCAAGGAATTCTGCTTAAATTCAGGTACCAGCCAAACTTGTGATTGACAACCCTTTATCTTCCAGATTTCGGTTTTTAACTCTTCCGGCAAAGGTTCTAATTGTCTTCCCAAATCAATTACATATTGGTATTTTTCTTCCCAATTTTCAAAAAAAGAAAAATTTTCAACCAATTCTTCGACAGTCATTATAACAACTCCAGCATTTCTTTAGCTTCATCGGTCATTTTATCGGGAGTCCAAGCCGGTTCCCAAATCAGTTTAACTTCCACTTTGCCTACTCCGGAGACGGTGGCAACAGCATCGGCAACCTGTTGCGGCAAGATGCCGGCAATCGGACAAGTCGGAGCAGTGAGAGTCATATCAATAAAAACATTGCCGTCATCGTGTTGGTCTATATTATATATAAGTCCCATATCATAAACATTGATGGGAATTTCCGGATCGGACACACCGCGAATGGCTTCAATAATATCAAACATACGGGCTTTGTTTTCAGTTGTATTAAGGGTTTCGCCGGCATAAGCCACGAAATCAGTCAGAGGTTGAACTTCTTCGGTGTTTTCCGCAAATATCCCCATGGCCTGAAGCAAACGACTCTCGGTAGCGCCGATTGGCGTTTCGGTGTCATTATTGTCGTTATTGAGTTTTTCGTCCGTCATTAGTTTTCTCTAAAAAATTTTTCCGCTTTTAACAAGGCTGAAATCAACATATCAATATCTTCTTTGGTTGTATAAAGACCAAGCGAAGCTCTGGTTAAAGAAGTGTAACCCATGCGGTTGACAATCGGTTGAGCACAGTGATGCCCGATGCGAACGTCAACATTTTCTTTGTTCAGTACAAAAGCAATATCCTGCGGGTGAATGTTTTTGATATCAAAACTGAAAACACCGCCTTTTTCTTTAGCCGTACCGATAATTTTTAAATTCGGAACTTCGGTTAAGCGTTCGGTTGCATAAGCAGTTAATTGTTTTTCATGCAACATTATATCAGCTAAACCGAGGTTTTGCATATATTTGAGACCTTCCGCCAAACCTATGGCTTGCACGCAAGCCGGCGTACCCGCTTCAAAACGGGCGGGAATATCGGCAAAAATGGTATTTTCATAGGTAACGGTATCAACCATGTCTCCGCCGAATTGATAAGGAGGCATACCTTTTAAAATGTGTTCTTTGGCATATAACACTCCTACACCGGTCGGACCATAGGTCTTGTGGGCGGAAAAGACCAAGAAATCACAATCAAAATCTTTGACATCTATCTGATGATGGACGGCAAACTGGCAAGCATCAACCAAAGCCAGAGCACCGGCATCATGTGCCGCTTTAACTATTTCTTTGATGGGAAAAATTGTTCCCAAAACATTTGACATGGCGGTTACGGCAACGATTTTGGTTTTTTCGGAAAGATGCGAAATAAATTCTTCTTGCACGAAGCTGCCGTCATCGGCAACCGGAAAAACTATAAGTTTAGCACCGAGACGTTTACAAATTTGTTGCCACGGAACAAGATTGGCATGGTGCTCGGCTTGCGAAATCAAAACTTCGTCACCCGCCGAGAGATTTTGCATTCCCCAGGTTGCCGCTACCAGATTTACGGATTCGGTGGCATTGCGGGTAAAGACTATTTCTGAGGCTTTACGGGCATTAACGAACTCGGCAACAGTTTTGCGGGCATTTTCATAAGCCGAAGTTATCATATCGGCAAAGTAATAAGTTCCGCGATGAGGGTTGGCATATATTTCGGTATAAACTTTATGCATTTTTTCCAACACCGCCGAGGGCTTTTGCGCAGAGGCGGCCGTATCAAGATAAGCAACGGGTTTGCCGTTAAGCTCTTGTTGAAAAATCGGAAAATCACGCCTTATTTTATAAACGTCATACATCTTTCGTTCCTCATAAACTTTTACCATATTTAGCTTGCAAAAAGAAATTTTTCAAGCTTTATATTACGGTGGTTGCATATATAATAATGTAAGCAAATGCCAAAGGGCTAAAAATATTTAAAAAATAGTTATTTTTGTTATTGACACGGCAAAAAACTTATGTATATTACAAGCCATTGCTTTATGTTTAAAATAGGTGAAGGAATATGTACGCAGTAATAAAGACAGGCGGTAAACAGTATAATGTCACCACGGGTGATGTTGTAAAAATCGGAAAAATCGCCGGTGAAGAAGGAAAAGAAGTTGTTTTTAACGATGTTTTGGCGTTGGATTCAACAATCGGCACACCGTTAGTGGCCGGTGCCAGTGTTAAAGCTCTCGTTTTGAAACAAACAAGAGATGCGAAAGTTATTGTTTTCAAAAAGAAAAGAAGACAAAACTATCGTCGTAAAAATGGTCACAGACAAGATATCACAATCGTTAAGATTACGGATATTTTGGGCAAATAATTTAGGGAGAAAGCGTTATGGCACATAAGAAATCAGGTGGTAGCTCCAATAACGGCCGCGATTCCGAAGGTCGTCGTTTGGGTGTGAAAAAATTTGGCGGTGAAGCTGTAATCCCGGGAAACATTATCATTCGTCAACGCGGAACCAAGTATCATCCGGGACAGAATGTCGGTTTGGGTAAAGATCACACAATTTTCGCGACTGCCGAAGGTAAAGTTGAATTTAAGACTAAGGCTGACGATAAGGTTTATGTATCGGTTGTGGCCGAATAATCTTAAAAGATAGCTTGATTAAGGGGCGAAATGCCCCTTAATTTTTTAACAGCAACAGAAAGTTCCGATAATGAAATTTTTAGACCAAGCCAAAATATATATTAAAGCCGGAGACGGCGGAAAAGGCTGTGTGGCTTTTCGCCGCGAAAAGTTTGTGGAATTCGGCGGACCGAACGGCGGCGACGGCGGTGACGGCGGCAGTGTATATTTTGAAGCGGTAGAAAATTTGAATACTTTGATTGATTTTCGCTATCAGCAACATTTTAAGGCGCAAAAAGGTCAACAGGGTATGGGCTCGGAAATGACCGGCTATAAGGGCGAAGATTTGATTATTAAAGTGCCGGTCGGTACGGAAATTGTTGCCGATGACGGTGAAACGGTTATCAGAGATATGGTGGTGGCCGGCGAACGCTTTTTAATAGCCAAAGGCGGTAAGGGCGGTTTGGGAAATACTCATTTTAAGAGTTCTACCAATCAAGCGCCGCGCTATGCGGAACCGGGCACACCGGGTGA
>JAGDBT010000118.1 GCA_017958895.1 Alphaproteobacteria bacterium
CATTTTAAAACCTCCTTTATATTATTTTGTTATTCAGTGGTCAGACTGTATAACTCACTATATAAAGGAGGTTTTACGATGTAAAGCTGTAAGCTTTCCGGAACCCCCAGACTATCTGGGGGTTTTCTTATTACAATAAAAAGCCGCCGGTTTCCCGACGGCCTTATAAAAAACATAAATACGGCTTATTTCTTGAATATTGCCACACCCGGAAGTTCTTTGCCTTCCATCCATTCCAAGAAAGCACCTCCGGCCGTTGAAACATAAGAAAACTTATCTTCAACTCCGGCATTTGCCAAAGCCGAAACCGTATCACCGCCGCCGGCAACACTGATTAAATTTCCGGCCACAGTCAGTTCCGCAACTTTTGCGGCAACCGCATTGGTTGCTTCATCAAACGGTTTAAGTTCGAAAGCTCCTAACGGACCGTTCCAAACCACGGTTTTGCATTCTTCAAGTTTATTGCAAATCAAAGCTACGGTTTTTTCGCCGATATCCAACAAACAACCGCCTTCCGGAATATTATCCAAGCTTACGGTTTTGTGTTCGGCATTAGCGGCAAATTCGGCAGCCCAAACCAAATCTTTAGGCAATATAACTTCACAGTTAGCCTCTTTGGCCGTTGCCAAAATCTGCTCTGCCGTTTCCAGCATATCATTTTGCACCAAAGAATTTTCTTCATTAATGCCGTTATAACCCAGAACTTTCAAAAATGTATGAGCCATACCGCCGGAAATTACCAATTTATCAACTTTTTTCACCAGATTATTCAACAAATCCAATTTGGTTGAAACTTTGGAACCGCCGACAATAGCCATCATCGGACGAGTCGGATTATTCAAACCCGTAGTTAAAGCATTGACTTCTTCAGCCATCAATAAACCCATTGCCGAAGGCAACATGCTCGGAGCAGCCACCATTGAAGCGTGTGCGCGATGTGCGGTTGAAAAAGCGTCTGAAACATAAGCATCGGCATATTTTACCAATTCTTTTGCCCAAGCTTCATTGCCTTTTTTCTCTTCGTCATAAAAGCGCAAATTCTCTAATAAAAGAACTTCATCGGCCGACATTGAATCAATGGCATTCTTAACCTCTTCACCGATACAATCTTTAACGAAAACAACTTTTGAACCCAAAGCTTTTTCCAATTCCGGAGCCACATGACACAGAGAATTGTTCATGTCTCCCTTGCCTTCCGGACGACCGAAGTGCGAAATTACCACAACTTTGGCACCTTTATCCATCAACACTTTGATGGTAGGTACCGTACGATCAATACGAGCTGTGTTTGTAACCTTAAAATTTTCATCCATCGGCACGTTTAAATCGGCGCGCAATATAACAACCTTGCCCTCAAGGTCGCCTAAATCTTCAATAGTTTTATATCCTTGCATAGCTTATCCTTATTTTAAAAAAGTCCCCGCCGAGTGAAACTCTGCCAGAAAATCTGACTTCACACAGCGGGGTTTATAATATTAGCCGTTTACTTTAGCCATATGAGCGATTAAATCCAAAACTTTGTTGGAATAACCCCACTCGTTATCGTACCAGCTGATAACCTTAACAAATGTATCGGTCAGCTGAATACCGGCTTTGGCATCAAAAATGGAAGTATGAGCATCACCCAAGAAATCAGATGATACAACAGCATCTTCGGTATAACCCAAAATGCCTTTCAATTCACCTTCGGAAGCCTTCTTCATAGCGGCACAAATTTCTTCGTAAGTAGCAGGCTTAATCAAATTGGCCGTTAAATCAACCACGGAAACATCCAAGGTCGGAACACGCATTGACATACCGGTCAATTTGCCGTTCAATTCCGGAATAACCTTACCAACAGCTTTAGCAGCACCTGTTGAAGACGGAATAATATTACCGGAAGCAGCTCTGCCGCCGCGCCAATCTTTGGCAGACGGACCGTCAACCGTTTTTTGAGTAGCGGTTGTGGAGTGAACAGTGGTCATCAAACCTTCTTTAATACCGAATGTATCATGCAAAACCTTGGCAATCGGAGCCAAGCAGTTGGTTGTGCAGGAAGCATTTGAAACAAACTGCGTACCTTTAACGTAAGAGTCTGTATTAACACCGCAAACAAACATCGGGGTATCATCTTTTGAAGGAGCCGACATAACCACATATTTGGCACCGGCATCAATATGACCCTGAGCCTTTTCTTTCGTTAAGAACAAACCTGTTGATTCAACAACATAATCAGCTTTAACATCGCCCCACTTTAAGTCAGCCGGATTCTTTTCTGCCGTAACACGAATAGCTTTTCCGTTAACAACCAATTTGCCGTCTTTAACTTCAACAGAACCGTTGAAACGACCGTGCATTGTATCATATTTCAGCATATAAGCCATATAATCAACATCAATCAAATCATTGATGCCGACGATTTCAATATCTTTTCTTTCTTGAGCGGCACGGAATACCAAACGACCGATACGGCCAAATCCGTTAATACCTACGCGAACAACCATATTATTCTCCATTAATTTAATGTGCGGACAGCCCCGCACGAGCATAAAGTTTCAAAAAAACTGTGGCTAATTTATCATTAAATATAAAATTTTCAAGCAAAATTTACAGCCGGGTAATAAATTCGTTCAAAAGCCTTACTCCGTATGCGCTGGCGCCTTTCGGATAAAGGCATTTTTTGCCGTCACTCATATCCATTCCCGCCACATCAAGATGGGCCCACTTGGTATTTTTTTCGATAAATCTTTGCAAGAAGCAAGCCGCCGTTGCCGAACCGGCTTTCCTTGTCGAAGAAAGATTTTTCATATCGGCAATAGCGGAATCCATTTGCTCGTCATATTCTTTATGCAACGGAAGTTGCCATAAAAGCTCTCCGGAGCTTTCTCCGGCCGCCTTGAGTTTTTCCGCCAATTTTACATTATTTGAGAAAAGTCCGGCATAGGTACTGCCCAAAGCTATTGTAATTGCACCGGTCAGCGTGGCTGCATCAATCACATATTTCGGCTCAAACTTTCTTTGAATATAAGTCAGACAATCGGCCAAAACCAATCGCCCTTCGGCATCGGTATCAATAACTTCAACGGTTTGCCCGGACATTGAGGTTACCACGTCTCCCGGACGATAAGCCGCTCCGGAAGGCATATTTTCCACCAAACCGACCACGGCAACAATATTTTTCTTTATTTTCTGCAGAGCCGCCACTTTCAGCGAGGCAACCATCACTGCCGCCCCTGTCATATCTTGTTTCATCTCGCCCATATTATTAGGTGATTTAAGAGAAATTCCTCCGCTGTCAAAGGTAACGCCTTTTCCGACCAAACCGATTTCAATTTCGTCATTATCCGGATTTCCCTGCCAACTGACAATTCCCACGCGTGGTTTGTTAAGCGACCCCTGACCTACCGCCAAAGCCAAATTGAATCCGGCTTCTTTCATGGCTTTTTCATCCAAGATTTCCACTTTAAGCCCGAGATATTCCAAACGTTTAATATCCGCGGCAAAAATTTCCGGCGTTAAAGCATTTGCCGGTTCATTTATCAAATCTCTGGCATAACGCACACCATTGACCAATCCCGCAAAAGGCTTGTAACCGTCCATATTTTTCAGGTCGGTGCCGGCAAAAACAATTTTTTCCAACTCCGGATAAAATGATTGAGGTTTTTTGGTAAAATATTTATCAAAGCGATATCCGGCCAACTCAATTCCCAAAGCGAACTCATATATATTTTGGGCCTTTGCTCCCGGAAAAGCAATTTTAACTTCTCGCGAATGTTGCATTTTTTTAAAGCATTCCCCGCCCAAAAGACGCCAATCTTCGCCGCTCATTTTACTTTTCAGTAAAGATACATGCAAATTATAACCTCCCAGATTATAAGTTTCGATTTTTCCCGTCTTCAATTTTTTAATATCGGCCGACAATTTCTGCTCTTCCGTATTGAGCTGTTTCAAAACAGTCTCCGTTTTATCGGCGGCAATAAGTTTATCCGTTTTGGTTTTTATATTTCTGCCAATTACAAATTCCACCATGGGTTTTCTCCTTCTAAAACTGAGCTCATTATAGTCATCACAAATAATTTTACAACATATATCATCATATTGTTAAAAATGTATGGACATTTATAAAAAATAAGCTATACTTTGGACAAAACAGGGTGAGGAATAACGGTATGAGTCATACCAAAACATATCTGCAAAAACACAGCGTACCCCAACCGGGTATGACGCCTTTGCAAGTCTGGGCCGCTCAAAATCCGGACCTGGTTGCCGTGCTCGAAGATCCTTACCATTTTGAAGATAATTTTTTGGAACTTCCTTATGCCAGACAGATTGCTTTGATTGATTTATTTAACAGCATTGTTAAAGACAATCTGACCTCTTCTCCGTCAAAACTCAAAAAAGAATTTGAGTATATGGCAATTGAGCACCTGCAAAAAATTCAATGGCTCACTTGCACCTATTATGACGAAGGTAATTCCTATTATCCGATTTCCGATGACGAAAAAAAGTTGGTACGTATGGAAGCTTACGGCACAATCGACCGTCGTCGCGAACATACTTTAAGCCCGATGTACAGATATTTTTTGCGCACCGGTCGACGTCATAAATTTTTATTCAGAGAATATGATTTACATTCTTCCCCGATGTGGAGAGTTTTTCGGCAATTTGAAAGTTTTCGCGGCATAGAAATTCCCGTTAAAAAATATTTGTTCAAAAACAGAATAAATCCCGATGCCCTGAAGGTTATGACCATAACCGATTTCTGCGATGTAATTTATCGTGCTTTTGCCGAAAACGAAAATGCCACTTTCGCCCGTTTTATAGATCCGGGATATAAAAATCGCTTTGTAATGCGTTTTATGAAAAAAAATGCCGCACAGCTTGAACAACATCTTATTGAAAAAGGCAATGATCCGCGCAGTGCCCGTTCTCTTTGCCGTATGATGAGCCGTTACGGTATATGTGATTTGGATTCGCTTGTTATAACCGAGATAAAATTCACTCGCAGAGTGTTAAAAGACCTGAAAAACAAGAAATATGACATATCAAAATTCAAACTCGGCGAAAAAATACCGGAAGATTTTATTGATTTTGTATTTGAAAATCATGATGAATCAGCCTTATTGGCCCGCAGCAAAAAAGGTCATCCTCTTTCCAAAGAAAAATTGCCGCGCTATCAGGTTCATCATACAAATGCCGTAAAATTTTCAGCCAACGGCGAATATCTTGCCAAAAGCAATTATGATGAAAACATGATGCTTGTAGAAGAAAGGATGCATTCTTCATTTTTCCACGGACTTGACCGTATTGATCGCAACAACAATCTTCAGGAACGTTATTTCTCTCGCTTAAATGTTTCAGTTCCGGATATGGCTTTAATTGACGGCTTTGATATATCCAAAGATGCCTTCTTCTGTGATTTCGCCAATACGGCTTATTCCCGAAATCGTGCCAAGGCAGATCAGGAAAATGTTGTAAACTACTATCAAATGGCTTTGTTGCGCTTGGATAATATGGATGAGATTTCTTGTAAATATCACTTTGAGTATTCCTCAATTGAAATGGATAACGAGCGGAATATTCTGAACAAAATTCTGGGAAAAGATTTCCCTATCGGCAAGGAAGACTTGGTGAATATCTCAAAATGGCTTAAAAGAAACCATCATCCGTCCACACCTAAAAAGCAAAGTACTTTAACAGCCAGAAAATCAAAAGGGCATGAGCATTAAAGATGACTAAAATACAAAACTTTATCAACAGCCTGCAAGACAGAAAATGTTATCACGGCGAACCGCTTGAGCCCGAAGCTTTGATTGTGGCTCAGAAATACCTTTATAATATGGGATTAGGTTCAATTCCCGCCTCCTACTCGGAATTTTTGAAACACTACAACGGATTAAAATATGACGGTTCTTATTTATTCGGCGCAACCGTTGATGATGACTTGGATATAATAGATAAAAACGAACAGATGAATAAGCCGCAAAATTGCATGCTGTTGGGATATAATGATTTTGATCTTCTGTGTTATAACGGCGGCAAAAAACAATATCAAATTGTCGATCGTTCTGATTTTGCGGTATTGGAAACCTATGACGAAAACGAATGCGGCTCCGCACTGAGTGAAATTTTCAAATTATAAACCATGACAAACATTTATAATCCTAATTCCCAGAATATACAAAAAGCGGCAGAGGTAATCAAAAACGGCGGATTGGTGGCTTTTCCTACCGAAACGGTTTACGGATTGGGAGCAAATGTTTATAACGCCAAAGCCGTTGCCAATATTTTTGCGGCCAAACAACGACCGCATTTTGATCCTTTGATTTCGCACATTGCCGAAGTTGATATTTTAAAAACCTATGCCGCAACGGATGAGCGTGTTTTTGCCCTGGCCAAACGTTTTTGGCCCGGCCCTCTTACTTTTGTTTTGAAACGTATTGAAGAAAATCCGGCTATTGATTTGGCTTGTTCCGGTCTCAGAACCTTAACGGTCAGAATGCCCGACCACCCTGTTGCCTTAAGTCTCATCAAGGCTTCCGGCGTACCTATCGTGGCTCCGTCGGCCAACAAATATCAAAGCATAAGTCCTACCACCGCCCAACATGTGGCAGACGGTTTAGGAGATAAAGTTGATATGATTTTAGATGGCGGTGCTTGCCGAGTCGGTGTTGAATCAACCATTATTGATTTAACTTCAAAGGATATTGTTATGTTGCGCGCCGGAGGTACCGCAAAAGAAAATTTGGAAGAGTTTTTGGGAGAAAAGATAATACTTTCATCCGGCAACCCCGAATTACCGACTGCGCCCGGACAGCTTTTGCGTCACTATGCGCCTAAAAATCAACTACGTATCAATGCCGATTTTCCCGAAAAAGATGAATTTTATATCGGTTTCGGCTCTTATAACGGCGAGTTAAATTTAAGTCCGCAGGCCGATTTATCCGAAGCCGCCGCCAATTTATTCGCCTATCTGCGAATTGCCGACAGCAAAGCCGCCAACGGCAAAATAGCCGTTGCCCCGATTCCTCTTAACGGACTGGGCCTAGCTATAAATGACAGGCTTAAACGTGCTTCTTACAAATAATTACCGAGGCAGAAGTTTTTTTACTGCCGGATCTTTGGCCAAATCATAGGCTGTTCTGCCGTTTTTATCTCTTATACGCGGATTTGCCCCATATTTTAAAAGCATCGTAACTATCTCCGGATTTTCCCCGAGCGCCGCCGCATACATCAAAGCCGTCCGCCCGTTTTCATCAACGGCATTTATATCAACCGGATATTTAAACAACATTTTAATAACTCTCGGTGTTACATCAACCCGACAAATATTCATCAACGGAGTTCTGCCGTGTTCATCACGTACATTAATACCGGCTTCCTGTGGTCTGACCTTATTCCCCGTTCCTGCACCGAGGCTGTTTACCAAAGCTTGAGCCATCTGATTTAAACTTGCTCCGTTGCCGTTGGTACCGTTTGCAAACATATCTGCCATCGTTGCCAGGCTCGGCTTATTTTCTTCATCCGGTTTATCATTGCCGATATCAAATCCGCGTTTTGTAACTGCATCAAACACTGCATTTTTCATGGTTTCCGAACCGGTATTTATCAGATTTTCCACCCAAGTGTTTCGGTCATCTTCATTATCACCGGAACGAATTCCCGTAATTCCCTGCACCGTATAATCAACCAATTTTGATGCTATTTTACCGCGGTTATAATAAAGTATCCCGCCCAAAACAATTATGCCGACAATCAACAAAAGCACCGTCAAAAACAAGGCTCTTAAAAACCATATTCGTTTCATAGTCAAATCCTTTCCTCATGTTTTGAGACGATTTCGATATGCTGAATATTATACAATTGTTTTATTAAAAACGCCTTAACGCACTTTCCTAAAAATGAATAAAAAAAACACTTGAATTTAAAATCTAATTGAGTTATAAATCACCTGTTTGAATCGTGCGGGCTAAAAGGCATGCCTGACGGTTTGTGTGTAATTCCAACATATTGAAAGGGAATAAAATGCCAAAATTAAAAACAAAAAGGGCTGCTGCCAAACGTTTTGACGTTACCGGTTCCGGCCAATTAAAAAGAAGACATTCGTTTAAGAGACACCTTCTCTTTAACAAACCGACAAAACAAAAAAGACAAGCTCGCGGTTCGGTTATCATTGATGCCGCCAACAAGTTTGTTAAAAAGTTTTTACCGTTTATTTAAGGGAGGATAAGATATGTCTCGTGTTAAAAGAGGTTTAACGGCTCACGCTCGTCATAAAAAAATCTTAGGTATGGCGAAAGGTTACAGAGGTCGTAATAAAAATGTATTCAGAGTAGCTGTTGAAAAGGTTGAAAAAGGTTTGCAATATGCATACCGTGACCGCAAAGCAAAGAAGAGAAGTTTTCGTTCTTTGTGGATTCAACGCATCAATGCTGCCACACGTATCCATGATATGACTTATTCTCGATTTATCAGCGGGCTCTTAAAAGCCGGTGTTGAACTCGATCGTAAAGTTCTCGCTGATATCGCTTTGAAAGAGCCCGAAGCATTTGCTAAGTTGGTAGAAACTGCCAAAGCGGCTCTTAAAAAGTAAATTATAGATACAAAAAAATTATAAAAAAGAGTTAGCATGGGTTAGTTCCTACGCCGACTCTTTTTTATTTGTTTTAAAATTAAAGGTTGCTGATTATGGAAAATTTAGAAAATTTAAAAACAGAGGCGCTGAATAAAATTAACGCCGCTGCCGATTTGAAAAGTTTAGAGGAGATACGTGTTGCCTTGACCGGCAAAAAAAGCTATCTTACCGAGTTAATGAAAAGTTTGGGTTCTTTGCCTTTGGAAGAAAAAATCGCTATGGGTAAATCCCTCAATGTTGTAAAAAATGAAATTGAAAGTGCTCTGGAGCAACGCAAGAATATTTTGGAAGAACAAGCCTTAAACGATAAACTTGCGGCTGAAAAAATAGATATCACTCTGCCGGTCCGTCCGGAAATTCAGGGCAGAATGCACCCGATTTCCAAAATCTTTGAAGAAGTAATGGCTATTTTCGGTCAAATGGGATTTGAAGTTGCCGAAGGTCCGGACATTGAAGATCAGTTCCATAATTTTAATGCGCTCAACATGCCGCCGAATCACCCTGCCCGCCAGATGCAGGATACCTTTTATTTGAATGATGATCCGTCAAAACCGTTTGATATGGATGCGGCCTATGTTATCAGAACACAAACTTCCGGCGTGCAAATTCGTACGATGGAAAAACAGCAACCGCCTATCAGAATTATTGCCCCGGGCAGAACTTATCGTTCCGACTACGATGCCACACACACTCCGATGTTCCATCAGCTTGAAGGATTGGTAATTGATAAAAACATTACTCTTGCTCACTTAAAGGGTTGTTTATATGACTTTGTTAAAGCCTTTTTTGAGCTTGATGAACTGCCGGTACGTTATCGTCCGTCATATTTTCCGTTTACGGAACCTTCAGCAGAAATGGATATCGGCTGCCTTAAAACCAAAACCGAACTCAAGGTCGGCGCCGGTAATGACTGGTTGGAGATTTTGGGTTGCGGAATGGTACATCCCAATGTTTTACGAGCCGGAGGAGTTGATCCCGACGAATATCAGGGCTTTGCGTTCGGCTTAGGTGTTGACCGCTTGGCTATGCTCAAATACGGTATCCCGGACTTGCGCACCTTCTTTGAATCTGATGTGCGTTGGCTCAAACACTATGGTTTTGCACCGCTTGATTTTTCTTCAATGACAGGCGGTTTAAGTGATAACGGAGGATCGGCACGATGAAATTCACATTATCTTGGCTCAAAGAGCATTTAGAAACAACCGCAAATATAGATGAAATAAGCGAAACCTTAACTCGCATCGGTTTGGAAGTTGAGGAAGTTATCAACCCGGCTGCCGGACTGAACGGTTTTATTACCGCTCGCATTGATAGTGTGGAAAATCATCCGGATTCCGATCACTTGCATTTGTTATGCGTAAATGACGGCACCAACAAATATCAGGTAGTTTGCGGCGCCCCGAACGTCAAAACCGGTTTGGTGGGAATTTTTGCCCCTGAAGGCACCTTAATTCCCCTCTTTAACGAGCGCTTAAAAAAGGCGGTCATTCGCGGTGTTGAAAGTTGCGGTATGATGTGTGCCGAAGATGAACTCGGTGTCGGACAAGACCACAACGGTATTATTGAACTGCCTGCCGACACACAAATCGGTTTGCCGGCTACCCAAGTTTTGAACATTGATCCGATTATTGAAGTATCAATTACCCCTAACCGTGCAGAGTGCTTGGGAGTACGCGGTATTGCTCGTGATTTGGCGGCTGCCGGTTTGGGAGTCTTAAAACCGCTCAATATTACCAAAACTCCGGGCAAATTTGCCAACCCGATAAAAATCAGCGTTGAATGTCCGGAAGAATGTCCGATATATACGGGTCGTTACATTAAAGGTGTTAACAATCATGCCGAAACCCCAAAATGGATGAAAGATCGCTTAAATGCCATCGGCATTCATTCAATTTCGCCGCTTGTTGATGTTACAAATTACTTGAATTATGATTTGGCTCGCCCTCTGCATGTTTTTGATGCCGATAAATTGGGCGGCGATATTGTAATTCGTATGGCAAAAGCCGGCGAAAAATTCCTTGCTCTTAACGAGAAAGAATATACTCTGCCGGATTATGCTTTGGGTATTTGCGATGCCGAAGGCGTACAATGTTTGGGCGGCATCATGGGCGGCTTAAACAAAGGCTGTTCCGCTGACACCGTTAATGTGTTGTTGGAGTGTGCTTTATTCAAGCCGGTATGTATTGCCAAAACCGGACGTCATCTGCAGATTGATTCGGATTCTCGTTATCGTTATGAACGTTGGGTTGATCCTAAATCAAATATCAGCGGTTCGGATTATGCCACAGCTCTTATCTTAGAGATTTGCGGCGGAGAGGCCTCGGAATTGACCATAGTCGGCACTGAGCAATATGAACCGCAAGTAGCTTACCTGCGTCCTGAAAGAATGGAAACTTTGGTCGGTATGCCGGTCAGCACAGAAAAACAAATCGAAATTTTAAACAACCTCGGTTTTTCCACCTCCCTGGAAAACGGAAAAATTAGGGCTGTTTCTCCGAGTTGGCGCGGTGATATTGAGTGCGAACAGGATTTAATTGAAGAAATCGTACGCATGATTGGTTTGGATGAAATTCCGGCTGTTTCGTTGCCGCATGATAAACTGCCGAAACCGATTTTAACCCCGCAACAACACAATGCCATGATAGTTAAGCATGAACTGGCTTCTCGCGGTATGTATGAAACCGTAACCTGGAGTTTCAGCGACAGTCAGACTGCCCGCTACTTCCGGAAAGGACAACCTGAAATTCTTTTGCAAAATCCTATTGTAAAAGAACTTGATGAAATGCGTCCTTCCATTTTACCGAATTTGTTGTTGGCCGCCAAAAACAATATTGTTCGCGGTTACCCTAACATAGCGCTATTTGAAGTAGGTCCGGAATTTTTCGGGCGCAATCCGGGAGAACAACATACTTCTGCCACCGGAATTCGCGTAGGACAAACCTCCAAAAAAGATTGGAACGGTTCGGTTCGCGATTATGATATATTTGATGCCAAAGCCGATGCTCTTGCCGTAATAGCGGCGGCCAACGGTCCGTTTGAAAACCCGCAAATTACCGCTGATGCTCCGACCTATTATCATCCGGGACGTTCCGGCACCATACGTTTGGGTAAGAATGTTTTGGCTTATTTCGGCGAAATTCATCCGAGCATCTTAAAGGCTTTTGATATTAAGGCTCGTGTCGTGGCTTTTGAGGTAAATTTGGATAATATCCCGTTGCCTCGCCATATTACCGATAAAACGCGTAAAAAGTTGGAATTATCGGCTCTGCAACCTTTGGATAAAGATTTGGCTTTTGTGGTCAATAAAGACGTTACCGCCGCAAACATTATTGCCGCGGCCAAGAATGCCGACCGCAATCAAATCACCGATGTCAGAATTTTTGACATTTATGAAGGAAGTAATTTACCTGAGGGCAAAAAGTCAATTGCCATCAGCTTGACTTTCCAACCTTTAGAACAAACCTTTACCGATAAGGATATTGAGAATTTAATGAATAAAGTTATTGTGGAAGTCGGTAAAAAAACCGGCGGAGAATTGAGATAGGAGAACACCAATGGCTATGAAAACCACTCGCAAAGAAAATTATCCGGAATGGTATCAAAATGTTGTGTCTGAAGCCGACATGGCAGAAAATTCCGTTTCTCCGGGTTGTATGGTTATGAAAGCCTGGGGATATGGTATTTGGGAACGTATTCAACGGGTTTTGGATGAAAAAATAAAGGAAACCGGACACGAAAACTACTATTTTCCGATGTTCATTCCTCTCTCCTTTTTCCAAAAAGAAGCCGAACATGTTGAAGGTTTTGCCAAGGAAATGGCGGTTGTTACCCATTCGCGTTTAGTAAACGAAAACGGCAAACTCAAACCTTCCTCGCCTTTGGAAGAGCCGCTTATTGTGCGTCCTACCAGTGAAACCATTATCGCCGACTCGTTTGCCAAATGGGTAAAATCATATCGTGATTTACCGATTTTGCTGAATCAATGGGCTAATGTGGTGCGTTGGGAAATGCGTCCGCGTTTATATTTGCGCACCCGTGAATTCTTATGGCAAGAAGGACATACCGTTCATGCAACACATAAAGAAGCCGAAGAATAAACCGTTAAAATGTTGGAAGTTTATCGTGATTTTTCGGAAAATGCTTTAGCTATGCCGGTTATAGTCGGTCGCAAGCCGGAATATGATAAATTCCCGGGCGCTTTAGATACTTATTGTATTGAAGCAATGATGCAGGACGGTAAAGCCCTACAAGCCGGAACATCTCACTTTTTGGGGCAAAATTTTGCTAAGTCGGCAGATATCAAATTCGTAAATCAAAACAACGAACAAGAATACGCCTACACCACTTCTTGGGGAGTTTCCACCCGCTTAATCGGCGGAACAATTATGTGTCATGCCGATGACGACGGAATGGTTGTTCCTCCGCATGTGGCACCGTATCAGGTTGTTATTGTGCCGATAATCAAAAAAGCCGAAGATACCCAAAGAGTAATGGACTACATTGAAAATCTGCAAAAGCAATTGAAGAGCAAAACAGCTTTCGGCGAAAAAATTCGTCTTAAAGTCGATACTCGTGATAAAGCCAGTGTCGATAAAGTTTGGGAATGGGTACGCAAAGGAGCCCCGATTGTTTGTGAAATCGGCCCTCGTGATATTGATAATGAAGCATTGATGGCAAAAGAGCGGATTTTCTTAAATCAGCCTGAGGGCAAAAAAATTATCAAGGCTTCCGATTTTATCGCACAAATCGGCGAACGTTTGGAATTTTTGCAACATGCCATGTTTGAAAAAGCCAAAGCGCGTCTTGATATGAACATACGCACAGATATAATCGAGCCGGAGCAATTTGCCGCTTATTTTGCCAATTCCAATGAATGGATTGAGGACGGAAAACTCGGTAAGGTTGCGTTTGTACGCGGAAAATGGTGCGGTGATGCGCAGACCGAAGAAATTTTGAAATCCATGAAAATTACCATTCGTTGTATTCCGTTTGACCAAAGCGGAACCGTGGGAAAATGCCTTTTGACCGGCAAAGAAGCCACAATGGATGTTATTTATGCCCGTTCTTATTAGTAACGAATGTCGATTAAACAACAAAAAAACGGCCTGCAAAAGGCCGTTTTTTTAGAATCTGTAACGAAGAGTTACTCCGAATTGCCAGCTCTCTTCATTCCAGTAATTTAAGATTCCTATGATATCATCATCAGTCTCATCATCCGGATTAAGAGATCTTATGTATCTCGCAAAAACCAAGATGTCTGTATTTTTGATTGATGTGGTAAGAAGGTTGGTTTTGAGCCATACCTGCATGCCATACTTATAACACCAATCGGTGTAATAATAAGGCTCAAAATCATCATCGTTCCAAAAATAATACGTACCTGTGGATTTACCTCCACCCCAAAGTCCGTCAATTCCTATACCTAAAGGATGACCGTTTCCGGTTTCAACTCCGAGTTTGAGCATAAAATCACACGTAATTCCATAGGAATTTTGACTATCGAAAGCTGCCAAGAGACCGACGCTGTATGCAAAACCGAAACGGTTTATCTCCAACATATCGCCATTGACTTTTCCGGGAACAAATATCATTCTGTAACCGATATTCATTCCCATATTAAGTTCTTTAATAAGCCCCTCAGTAACATCTCCTCTGTTTCCACCATCAGCACCGGCACCTGTCAGACCATCGGCATCACTTTCATCATCATCTTTATCTTTTCCGGCCAATGTACTTATTTCAAGGGTCTGATAAATATAATGACTTTTTGCAAAACGACTGTTACCGACAACCGGAACGCTCTTCTTTTGGTCGATGGGATAATCTTCTTCACCTTCCAACATTTTGTCGCTCAATTTGCTTAACAGCAGAGAAACTTGCTGAAGTTCTGCAGTGCTTACAGCTGAATAAACTTCTGCGGAAACTGTCGACGGCTCTCCGGCGGGTTCGGTTACGATTTGAGGAACTTCTGCGGGATCTTGAACTGTTACGGAATCCGATATGGGAGAAACCTCACTCTCCAAGAACTCTCTTACCTCTTGCGCATGTGCTTGGCACACCACAAGCATCGTGATTAACACGATTACAATCTTTTTATACATATATATAAATTATTTGATTTTCTGTCTAAATTATAGTCTATTTATTTTAAAATGCAAGCATTTTTTATTTTTTTATGCTTAAAGTAAGGATATTGCTTATATTGCTACGGATATATGAAATTTTATCGGTAAGCTTGCGAGCTAAATATATACCCAATCCGCCTATTTCGCGTTCTTCCGCTGACTTTGTCACATCGGGTTCTTCTTTTTCCAACGGATTAAATTTTCTGCCGATATCGCCGAAACCGACATTATAAAACTTATCATCCTCATCTATTACAATACCTACCCTGCCTGATGTTTCATAAGCATATTTGGCAATATTGGTAAAGATTTCTTCACTGGCAATAATCATATTGCGCCGCTTTTTCTCAGAAATACCGTGTGCAATCATATCTTGCTCAATATATTCCAGAACCTCTTGAGTGTTTTTAATATCGGCAACAAAAACCCTGCCTTCATCAAACGAACCGCAATACATTAATTCTAACATGGTTATATCATCTGAATGTTCGGCACCGTCAATAAACTCCGCTACATCTTTATCCACAAAATATATTGTATCGGAAGCTGATTGGAAATGACTATTTAAAACTTTCTTCAAACGCTCATCGCCATAAAATTCACCTTTAATATTTTCCGCTTCCGTAACTCCGTCCGTATATAAAAACAGCCGGTCAAATTCTTTCATTTTGATACTTTGTACCTTATATTCAGTATCTCTCATTCCGCCTAACACCATATTTGACTCGCAATTCAAATGATAATAGCCGTTTTTATCTTTATAATAAGGCGGATTATGTCCGGCATTAACATATTTCAGAAGTCCGGTTTTAACATTCAAAACCGCCAAAAATGCCGTTACAAAAAGATTTGCATTATCGCCGCAGAGTTCATTATTAACATTGAAAAATATTTTATCCAATGTTGCACCGCTCATGGCATTAGCCTTTATCAAAGCTTTGGCGGTCATCATATATAAAGCGCCCGGAATACCTTTTCCTGAAACATCGGCGATAACAACTGCAAAATGATCTTCATCAATTGCAAAAGCATCATAAAAATCTCCGCCGACCTGTTTTGCCGGTGTCATTGAAGCACTTACTTCATAAGACTTATTAGGTATAAAACCTTGCGGCAAGGCAGCCTGCTGAATACTGCTGGCAATTTCAAGTTCACTGAGATTCTTTTGGGTATCGGCGGCCGCTTCTTCCACCAGTTTAATGTGTTCAAGCAAATTATCGCGCATTCGGTGAAAGGCTTCTGTCATAGTGCCGATTTCATCTTCAGAAGAAATTTTCGGCAACTCTCCGGAAAAGTCGCCTTTACCGTATTGCAATGCAATTTTACTCAAATCAAGCAACGGTTTGGCGGAACGATGGCAAATGTAACTTATAAAACAGAACAAAGCAATCAAGCCTAAAATCATTGCCATCATGGTCCGTAATTGGAAATTGCGTACCGGTTCCCAGAAAAGTTCTTGCGAAAAGACCAAAAAGACTCCCCACTCCATACCTTCCACCGGCGCATAAAACATTATAACGGCATCGTTAAACACCGAAGATGACGGCATCTCCCCACGTCCGGATTTATGGAAACGCAAGTTAAATCCCGCACTTCTGAGCTGAGGCAAATGAAATTCATGAGCCAACTCAAAAATAGTTTTATGTAACTGAATGTTCGGATTCGGATGCACGATATACGTTCCGTCTTTTGAGGTAATCAAAAATCTGCCTTCGGTTTGAAAGTCATACCCCAATATTTCTCTCTGCAAAGAGCCTAAATCAATGGATACGGCCACCAAACCGGTAAAATCAGCCGAACCTGAAAACTTAAACGGAATCAAACAGGTAACAACCCACGGCTTTTGCGGATGTTCTTCATCTACATACGGCTCGGACCAAAAAGTTTTTTCTTCTTTAGGGGTGGCTCTGAACCATGGATAACTTTTATATAAATCAGAAATATGAGTGGTTTTAAATATAAAATTTCCTTCTGACAATGCCCCGGAATAAAGTGTTCCGCTTTTCACATCTCCGTTTGGAAAAACATATATCCAGGCATGTGAGGCATCAGATTTATCATATTCCAAGGTTTGCAAAGCCGAACGCAAAATATTGCGCATCATATTTACATCAGAAGTTTTCAACTCCTTTAAGGTATTTTTCATGGTAAGCGCGGCCGATTCCGTTTTCCAACCGATGGAATTTATTTCGGAAACCGTTCTTTGTAATGATTTTTGCGCTAAAGATTCAACATTTAACTGTACAATCGGTTGCATATAACGCGACAGAAAAAACAGCAATAAGACGCCGCCTGCCAAAACACAAGACAGAACACCCACGCTCAAGCGAAATGACATTGATTGCCGTCTGAACCATATCCGTCGCAAAAAAGACATATCTATTCAATATCCATAATATTGTTGAAACCTACTATATTAAACATTTCCTTTACGGAATCCTGCGCATTAACAATTTTCATTGTTCCGCCGCTGGCATTCATAGTTTTCTGCGCTTGCAACAACACTCTCAACCCCGCAGAAAAAATATAATCCACATCTTTCAAATCAAATACCAAATGCTTAATGCCGTCCAATTTCATTTCTTTCATCAGCATTTCTTCCATAGAAGCATCGATTTTACCTTTAATAATATAGGTAACACTATCGTCATCACGAATTTGCGAAATATTCATTTTTAATCCTTTCTGTATTAAAAAATTACCCCTAGTATAAAAAAGGATTTTCTTCTCGTCAAGCAGTTATTAAAAATCTTAAAAAAACGGGTTATAAGCCCACTGCAACAAAGCTTGACGTTGACGTTTGCGACAATCTATATCGAAAGGCAGACAATTTTGCACAATTTGTGCTTTATGCCGCCGGAATGCTTTCCAACGTTTAATTTGCCAAGCATCTACTTCCGGCAATCTTCTACCCATATAATAACGACAATACCATTGAAACCAACCCCGCGGATCAGGCCCGACAATCCAACCGCGCCGTTGCCACTCCGCTAATGACATACGCGACTTTATTTTAAAGTAGTTGGCATTTATATCTGCCCTATCGGGAGAAAGTTTGGCATTTATAAACCAATCTTCGGGAAATTCGGCACGACAATCATTAAGATAATGCCCTTCAAATACTCCCATTTCCAACATTTGTTTGGGTGTAAGTTCCGGCTTAAAATCGGCGGCAAAATCTTTTCCCGCCGGCGCTTCGAGTTCATATTTATAGCCTTGCTGCATTTTATCGAAAACAATCATCTTAATTCTCATACTTATATAATAGTGATTTTTTCCTTTTAAATATGCTCAAAATTACCGATTCTCTCGCTAAAATTAAAAAAAACGGCCCTTTTTACGGGGTATCGCTCAACTTTTTTTACATCTCAAAAGCCAGTAAAATAGGCGCTTTTGAGAATTTTAATCGCTTTTGGACGCACATATAGATAATTTTATTAGTGATTTTTTAAGAAAAATGTTTTATTCTCCCCCTATCCGAGTTAAATCGGAAGTACTAGAAAAACATTAAGGAGATATCTCATGAATATTAAAAATATTCTTTTGACTACTGCAGCTGCTACTTTGTTAGCAAGTGCTGCTCAAGCTAAAGATTTTACTGGTTCACTCTTTTTGCCTTCTAAGGGCGAAGTTCTTTCTAACACAACTGTTGACTTATCTCGTGCTAAGATTAAGCATTTTCATGGTTGGGCTGAAAAAGATTTCACCGCTGGTGAAGAGTTGACCGTTGGTGTTACCGATAACTTCTCTATCTATGGTAGCATTGACAATGCTTTCAATTATCCGCACATCACAAATCGTGATTATAACAATGAACACAACTTCTCTTATGAAATTGGTGGTAAATATAACTTCAACTATGGCAGATGGTTGTCTCAGTTGGGTTTAGGTTATATGACATGGCAACCGAGAAGTTGGTATGGCAAGCATAAAGCCACCAACCGTTGGTTGAAGTACCTCGGCGCTGAAGCTCAGATCGGTTATGATATGTGCAACGGTTTCGTTCCGTATGCTAGCTTCTCTGCTGTTTCTCCGATTGGCTACAGACCTCAAGGTCGTGAGATTGATTACTCTGCCAAATTGGGTGCACATCAATCCTTCGATAAGGTAGCTTTGGATGCCGGTATTCGTTATGACTTCGAAACACATGGTGACAACACCAATGAATGGTATGCTGAAGCTGAAGCCAACTACTTCGTAACTCCGAAAGTTGCTGTTGGTTTGCATGGTGATTTATTCCTCGCCGGCAATACCTGGAAGTATGACAGAACTATCGGTGCTCAGCTGAAAGTATTGTTCTAATACTCAGTTTGCTTTAATTAAAATCCCTTGCTCTTTAGTGAGGGATTTTTTTTGCCTTTAAATCTGAAAATAAAAAATCCCCTGTTTCAGACAGAGGATTTTTATATTACAGATTTTGCAATATTTATTCTGTTTCGGATTTTAATTTGGACCAAACGTTGGTATCGCCGTATCTTTGTTGTTTTTCTAGCCATCTTTCCTGACGCAACACTCCGTCAAGTTTATATCCGGCCCGTTTTGCCACATTCACCGAACGCAAATTTTGCGTATCATTTCTGATTTGCAGGCGATTAAAAATCTTAAAGGCCTCATTTTCCAAAGCTTTCAAAGCCGCTGACATATATCCCTTGCCTTCAGCATCAACACTTAACCAATAGCCTATTTCCGCGCTTTTACTGCTTTCTTTAATTTCAATTACATCTATAACACCCAAAAATTTTCCGGTTTCGGCATCACGGATAAGATATGCAAACCCGCTGTTCTCATTCCACTTTTTATCACAATAGTCATATAAAAAACCGCTAAACTCCGCTTCTGCCGATGTGGTTGCATCTGCCCACGGCAACCACTCATTCAATATCTCCCGAGATTTATCCACGGCGGCATATATCTCCTCCGCCAACTTAAAAGTTATCGGATTTGGACGTTCCAATATCACCTTTTCGGTTGTTATTTTTTCCGGCATTTTTATCATAACCGCCCTCCCTTTCAATTCTATTTCTTCTTTATGATATAAACTTAGCCTAAAAAATCAAGCTAATTATAAATTATTGCTGATTTTCTACACTTAAACTTGATTTATGCAAACAAAGTGATTACATGAATAAAAAAATAAAAGAAAGGAAAAAACAATATGAAAATAGGAATTATCGGAGCTGGTTCGGTCGGAAGCGCCACAGCTTTTTCGCTGATTATGACCGGTGTTGCTCGCAAAGTGGTTATTATTGATGCCAATCGTCAAAAAGCCGAGGCTGAAGCCATGGATATTGCCCATGCCGCGCCTTATGGCAACAACGGACAGGTAATTGCCGGAGATTATACTGATTTAGAGGGTTGTAAAGCCGTAATCGTAACAGCCGGTGCCAACCAAAAGCCGGGAGAAAGCCGTTTGGATTTATTGGCTCGCAATGTGGAAATCTTCAAAAGCATTATTCCGCAAATTGCCGAGCACGCACCGGAAACCATTTTAATTATCAGCACCAATCCGGCAGATATTATGACCGAAGTTGCCTTAAACCTCTCCGGTTTTCCGAAAGAAAGGGTAATCGGCAGCGGCACGGTTTTAGATACTTCACGTTTTCGCACTCTTTTGGCGCAATATCTGGGGGTATCGGCCAAATCTGTGCATGCCGATGTTTTGGGCGAACACGGCGACAGCGAAGTTTTGGTCTGGTCAAATGCCGAAGCCGGCACTTTATACCTTGATGAATATGCTGACAGTGTGGGAAAAACTCTGGATTCAGTCAAAAAATCGGAAATTGCCGACGGTGTAATCAATGCCGCCTATAAAATTATTGCCGGTAAAGGGGCAACAGCTTACGGAATTGCCGGAGCTTTAAGCCATATTTGTCGTGCCATAAACAATAATGAACACGCCATTTTAACCGTTTCTTCGCATCATCAAAATGTCGAGGGTGTCAGTGATGTTTGCCTATCCTTACCGACCGTTATAAATCGTCAGGGAGTGTATCATGTTATTATACCGAATTTATCAGGCGAAGAACATCAGCAGCTTGAGGACAGCGCTAAAACCATAAAAGAATATTCGCAAAAAGCCCTGGCGATGCTTTAAGCGAAACAGCGATTTGAAATGCCTGCCTTTCCGACAGGCATTTTTTTTGAAAAGTTTTTTATATTTTATGCTTGACAAGCCTCTGAAAATATATTATTTAGACAAGCGTTACAAATATCGCGGGGTAGAGCAGTCTGGTAGCTCGTCAGGCTCATAACCTGAAGGTCGTCGGTTCAAATCCTTCCCCCGCAACCAATAAAAAGCAGAAAATCCCCCATCCGGGGATTTTTACTTTTTAAAGATTCTGAGAATGAGATTTGAAGCGACGAGAAAGTCGGTTCACCACAAGCGAGAGCCGAACGTGAGTGCGGCGGTGAGCAAAGCGAACGAGCGCAGGGGCGGCAAAGCCAAATCCTTCCCCCGCAACCAAATGTATTTATAATCTTTTTTAAGGTATTTAAATTTTCTCTTGCGTTTTCGGGTATTACCACCTAACTGTATAATATAAATCTTATTTAAAAGGAGTAGAAATGGATTACAAAGAATTTTTACCGCCAAGAGCATTGCGAAAATTTGATGCAATCTGCTTGCACGATGAATATTTGCACCAAAATAAAGAATTACAGCAACAGCTTTTGGATTGTATGGTAGATATGATGAATGAAGCCAGAGAAGAATGGACAGAGTTACATGCCACAACGCTAGACGCCGTAATCAAAACGCATCATAAAGAGAAAGCTCACAAAGGTGCTGTTGTTCGGGATAAAAAATACGCCGAATTCAGGGAGAATTTTACAAAAATCCAACAAGAAAAGTATGAATTTGCTTTGCAAAACGGCAGTAAACTGACAGCAAACAGTTTTGTGGATTGGTTTTTAGCTAATAAAACGGATATTCAAATACCTTATGTCGAGCAGAATCAAAAGAACAAATTAAGACAGTTGGCGCAACAGAACAATCGTGAATTTAAAAAGCTTTTGCTTGGCTAAAGTTACAACGTAAGCAAGCTATAGGGCATAGTCAAAAGTTTCTCTTATGGCTAAAGTGGAAATGTAAATTTCTAATTTTAGCTAAAGGAGAAAGAATATGACAGAATTTACAAGAGAACTTATGTATGGCAAACGTCCGGTGCGCCGAACAAATCCGAAACCCGGACAGAGTGAATGGTATTATTTGGACCCGCGTGGTGCAAGTACGTTTTCTGATATGAAGGAAATCGATGTGCCGAGTGAGAATTCACCAAATCCGTATGCCGCAGCAATTCAAAATGAGTTATATGAAAATGATAAATATAACTATAAACAACTTTATGGTAATACACCGCCACCACCGGTGCAAACGCAAAACTATAATACACAAAGTGGTTATCCAGAATTGAGGGATGATAAAAGGAATACTTTTAATTCTGCAATTGAAAGTTTTGTTCGTACATCTGATACACCTCAATCAGATAACAGTTTTACAAATCAGATTGTTGGAGCTGCAAGAGATTTAGGTGAAAACTATATAAATATGGTTAATGCTAATTATAAAAGCACACCTGAAATGCAAAAACAAGGCACAACTATTGATAACTACTATCATTGTGTCGGAAATTATGATGCAGCACAAAGAGGAGCTTGGGGGTCAGCAACAGCGACCGCAATCGGTTTAGGAAGAGAATTAATCGACTATCCTAAAAACGTACTCCTTAAAGGAAAAACATTTGAACAGGCAAATGATGACTTTCGCAATGATATGAATGTAAATGCAGATGGTCGCAGAATGGCGAGAACCGGTCGTTATAATTCTGCTTTTGATGCCTGTGACAAATATCGTCCGACAGGATATGATCCGCAAGATCGATTTAAATACTATAAAAAATAATTATTGGTATTGTATTATTTTGTAAAATATTTATACTAAAACGGATATGGTAACACAGGAAAAGTCAAATGTCAGGATTGTTTTATATAATTATCTTTTTGATAGCTACAGGAATTGCTTTACTTAACTTTCATATCTGTCGATATTTTCATCAAAAAATGCAAATGTCGCAAGAAAACAAAGCACAGTTAAGAAAATTCGATGTTATTTCGAAAATATTCGGGATATTACCAGCGGTTCTGTTGTTACCATTTTCGTTTTGGTTAAATGATATTTGGCTTGTTTCTTTTGTTTTAGGTATTGCTTCTTTTTGCGGACTTTTAAGCTACTATGATTACAAAATTTCCGCACAGATTCCGCAATATATTGCTTGGTGGAAGAGTATATCAAAATTTGATAAGTTAATTTTGATATTAATAATGGTAATATCAGTATGCGCATATTATTATAATACTTCACTTCGTAGCATATTTTATTTGATGTGTTTTAATGTATTCTTTGTTTATATTTTCTTATTAAAGAAAATGAAAGAACAACATAAGATATCTTATTTATTTTCCAACAAACACATAAAGTTACTTGAAATCCTTGTCAGTAATTTGTTTTATTATTTATGTTGGGTTATAATAGGAATTTATTTTATAAGTATGAGTATAAATATAATTTCTTTGTATTTTGACCCTTATGATACAGATGGTTGCATGGATACCGGAATATGTAAAGAAGGTTTTACATTTAATGATTGTGGAAATGGTAAGCCTTGCACAATGACGAAGGAAAGTTGCCTTAAAAACAATAATATTTGGCTTGAAGATATTCATAGTTGTGATACCAGACACAACATTTAAGATATCAGTATTCGGGAATTTTTCTTGACTTTTCGGGAATTATTCGGGAATATTTTGGTAAATATTGTCGCAATTTCAGCATTTTCCTTAAATCCTTTAATACAATCTTTTCCATTTTAGAAAATTCCGAAAAATCGGAAAAATCTAAAATGAGAGAATATGATAAAGTATTATCCGGCAGTATCAGGAAGAGCAGATTATCAAAGTGCTCAATACACAAATGAAAGGAAAAGAGGTCCTATTCCTGAAGGAAATTATTTGTTAGGTCAAGGGACCGGAGAAGATTATAACAATAAAGAAGAAATGTCTTGGTGGAGAAAATTTGTACCATGGAATGATAATCCTTGGTATGAAAATCCTGCGGCATGGGGAAAATCTCGTATTCCTATTCAAC
>JAGDBT010000119.1 GCA_017958895.1 Alphaproteobacteria bacterium
AGACTGGGAGTTCAATCTGCCGATTCCATAAGCGCTCCCGATTTGGATTATTTGAACGAAATATTGGAAGTCGGACAAGGGCATATTATAAATATGACTTTGGCACCGGAACTAAAAGGCATGCGAGAACTGGTTTTGACCTGCATTGATAAAGGCATAATTTTGCAGGCCGGGCACACCAATGCCACCTATCAACAAATGGTTGAAGCAATGCAAACCCGCATTATGCATGTTACGCATTTATTTAATGCCATGAGCCGTATGCACCATCGCGACCCCGGTGTGGTGGGTGCCGTATTTATTCATCCGGAACTTTCTTGTGAAATTATTGCCGACGGCGTGCATATCAATCCCGATATTATTAAATTTTTGTTCCATTGCAAACCGCTTGATAAAGTTGTTTTGGTTACCGACTCTCTTAAGCCGACCAAACAAAAGGCTTCGCACCTTTTTGCCAACGGTGACGAAGTTTATTTGGATAAGTGTTTTATTCGCAAGTCCGACGGAGTTATTGCCGGCTCGGCTTTAACCATGATTGAAGGTGTAAAAAATCTTGTTGATTTCGGGCTTACGGTTGAACAAGCCGTCCAAACCGCCTCAACCAACCCCGCCAACATCATGAAACAGGAACATTTGGGGCTTATTGCTCCGGGATATGATGCCGATTTGGTGGTCTTTGATAAAAACTTCAAAATTCTCAAAACCGTCATAAAGGGAAATATTTTTGAAAAAGGAAACTGCAAATGAGAGTCATTTTGAAAAAAGATTATGAAGAAATCTCCGTTTGGACCGCTCAATACATAGCTTCCCGAATTAAAAATTTTGCTCCTGACAAAAACAAACCTTTTGTTCTCGGCTTGCCGACCGGTTCAACTCCTCTGGGTGTATATCGCGAACTTATAAAAATGTATCAAAACGGCGAAATTTCTTTTGCCGAGGTTATTACCTTTAACATGGACGAATATATCGGTTTGCCTGCCGACCATCCGCAGAGTTATCATTGTTTTATGTTTGATAATTTCTTTAACTTTATTGATATCAAAAAAGAGAACATTCACATCTTAAACGGTATGGCCGCTGACCTGCAAAAAGAATGTACCGACTACGAAAAGGCAATAGCGGCATGCGGCGGTATAAACCTGTTTTTGGGCGGTCTCGGAGAAGACGGACACATTGCTTTCAATGAACCTTTTTCCTCTTTAAATTCCTTAACCAGAATAAAAACCTTAACTTCCGACACCATAAAAGCCAATTCCCGCTTTTTTGACGACGATATCACTAAAGTTCCGACTAAGGCGCTTACCGTCGGCATTGCCACTATATTAAATGCCGAAGAAGTGATAATTATGGCTTCCGGACCTAAAAAAGCCGAGGCTGTTTATCATGCCGTTGAAGACCGCATCAGCCACAAATGGCCGATTACCGCACTGCAAACTCATCGGCACGGGATTTTGGTTTGTGATTTGCCGGCCGCCGCCAAACTGGAGCCGCAAACCTTAGCTTATTTC
>JAGDBT010000120.1 GCA_017958895.1 Alphaproteobacteria bacterium
ATTGTTCTACAAAAGCAAATTCGTAGTGATCTCTGCCTTTTGTATCAAACATCTTATCAATACATAACAGTTGTATTTGTGCTTCAATCGCCTGACATGTTAATGAGCAAGCTGTGAATACTCTATTATTTTCCAATAAAGTAAAGGCATCTCGGCAAAGAGCAAAAATTGCTCCAGACAAAACTCTAAGAGACAAGATAGCTGTGCTGTTAGTCCTCTTAAATTCTTTACTTTCTATGTTTATAAGTGCTTGTTTAATAAAAGGGATTAATTCTAATTCAGAGTTCATTTTGGGAGTTCTCCTTCAAATGCTCTAAAAACGCCTGACATCCCTCGTAAATATCCCAATAGCTCTCGTCAAAATTGCCGGTATACCAAGGGTCGCGAATATTGCGCGGATTATTCGTATAATCAAGCAAGCGATGGATTTTGTTTTCCGTATCCGGACCGACGAGCGATTGAATATCCTCAATGTTGCTGTCGTCCATCGCCAAAATATAGTCATAATAAGCATAATCACGCGGACGAATGCGGCGGGAATAATGCTCCTCGAACGGCACATGCATGGATTTCAACATCTCGCGCGTGCCATGATGAATGCCGGCGTGACACATTTCGTTGTAACTTTCAGTTGCGGCGGAATCAATTTCAAACCGGTCAGATAAACCGCGCTCCTCAACCATTTGCTTAAACACAAACTGCGCCATCGGCGACCGGCAAATATTCCCCAAACATACAAACAGAATTTTAATCATTATACATCCATAACATTATCAGTCCAGAGCTCGCATTGTGTCATAACGGTTTGAACTGCATCTTCCATTCCTTCCGGTGGATACTTATGTTTTTTGAGCAATTTTTTAATCATTATTCGCATTTTTGCTCTTGCCGGCTCGTGTTTTTGCCAATCTATTGTTTTATTTTTGCGCAAAGTTTCGGTAAGTTCTTTTGTAATGGCAATTAATTCGTCATTTTCATAAAAATCCTTAACCGCTTGCGGACGTGTCAAAGCATCATAAAATGCGGCTTCCTCAGCATTAAGACCTAAATCTTCACCTTCTTTTTGTGCCGCGGCGATTTGTTTTGCCAGATTAAGCAATTCTTCAATAACCTGTTCGTTGGTCAACATACCGTTCAAATAACGGTTCATTGCCTCTTGTATCATTTCGCTGAATTTTTCTGAACGCACAACATTTGTATGGCGATAAATAGAAATCTGCTCTGCTATCAACTTTTTGAGCAATTCCACTGCTAAATTTTTCTCTTTCATCTTGGATATTTCTTCCAAAAATTTCGGATCAAACAGTGAGAATTCTTCTTTTATATCCGAAAACAGATTGATAACACCATCGCTCTTTATGCTTTGTTCCAGCAGTTCATTGATACGCTTATTCATTTCCGGCAATGATATTTTTTTATGTCCGCCACTTTCGGTAAAGCGCAAAATCATAATCCTGACAGCTTCAATAAATGCCGCCTCAATACGCAAGCCTTCTTCAACAATGGATGAGCAAAGCGACAAAGCCTGATGTAATATGAGAGCTTGCTTAATGAAGGCATCTTTTTCTTTATTTTTCTCTCTATCAATAATAAAGTTTGCCGCGCCGCTGATTAACTTAGCTCTGACTAAATTCGTTCCGGTCGCAAATTCGCTATAATCAAAACCATGCAACAAATCGCGGCAGACCTGCAATTTTTCCTTAAATTTGTTATATGCTGTGGTGGCAATATCCATGTTGCCGTAGTTCTTTCTATCGCGGATGGTATAATCATTCATAGCCTTTTTCAAAGCACTGGCAATACCGATATAATCAACCACTAAGCCACCTTCTTTATCTTCAAACACACGATTAACACGAGCAATCGCCTGCATCAGATTATGACCTTCCATCGGCTTATAAACATACATTGTAGAAAGTGACGGCACATCAAAGCCGGTCAACCACATATCAACGACAATTGCAATTTTCAAAGGATCCGAATTGTCCTTAAATTTACGAGCCAATTCCTCTTTATGCGATTTATTACCGATAATGGCACGCCAATCTTCCGGATCTTTATTATCCGAAGTCATAACCACCGCAACTTTATCTTTCCACGCCGGACGAAGTTCCAAAATCCGATGATAAATCTTTAGAGCAATCGGGCGAGAATAAGCCACAATCATAGCTTTACCGGTCAATAAATTCTCGCGATAGTTTTCGTAGTGATCCAAAATATCACAAACAAGCGAATTGATTGTGTCGTCATCGCTCAAAATAGTTTCCATCTGCCCGAGCTGTTTTTTACTCTTTTCAATAACTTCCGGATCGGCATTTTGCGCCATTAAATCATATTCAGCATCAATCAGTTGCAAAATCTCCGGCTTTAAGTGAAGTTTTATCACGCGGCTTTCATAATAAACCGGACGTGTTGCACCATCTTCCACCGCTTGTG
>JAGDBT010000121.1 GCA_017958895.1 Alphaproteobacteria bacterium
ATAAGCACCGACATAGCAGTCTTTTCCGATTTTGGCGGAAGCGGCTATTCTAGCACTGGCATCTATACCGGCTTGCGGCTTTCTTTCGGCATACATATATTCGTTGAGCTTAATAAAAGCCACTTTCGGATTATCGCTCAACAATATAATCACCTCGTCAGCAACAAAACCTTTCAGTTCTTCAGTCGTAATGCAAGCTTTAGCTTTTATCTGTCCGCCTTTTTCTTTATTTTTACGATCATAAAAGAAGCAGATATCATTTGCTGTTGCCGAAGCCATGGTTGCAATATCACTTATTTTTTCGTTTTCTTTGCTTGTATCGGTTAAAACGGCGCCGGTTACCGAAACAACTTCCGATAAAGTTATATCACCTTTCGCACTATAAAAACTTCTGTCAACCATAACCAACTCCTATAAACTGGTACCGAAATTCAAACGGAAAATTTCTTTCTTATCAAAGCGTTCTTTAACAATCGGGAACCCGAAATCAATATTGATTTTACCCATCGGCGACTGCCAGTCAAAACCGAAACCGATTGATTGACGAAGTTTGGATGAATAGTTAATCTTCTTGGCATCAAACTTATCCGGTTTACCCAAAACACCGACATCCCAGAATGTTCTACCTTTAATACCAAGCTCATCCAAACCGATAGGGAAAGTAAGTTCAATTCCCGAATAAACAAACCAGTTACCACCCAAGGAATCGTCGGTTTTCTTATCGCGTGCACCGATACCGGCAAACTCAAAACCGCGCATATTGGAACCGCCCAAATAATAACGATCGGACATTCTGACCTTTTCGCCGTCATAACCGGCAATATAACCGCCGGTGGCGAAGAATTTGATGGTATAATAATCGGCCAATGTATAATATTTATAGGCTTTCACATCAAAACGATTATACTTTGTATCTCCGCCCAAACCGGATATATCGTGACCGAATGATAAATAATATCCTTCCTTGGTATTAATGGCATTATCGCGTTTATCATAAATAAATGTCTGACCAAAAGCAGAAGTTGTCGCTTTGCCTTCTTCATCTTTTACAAATTCCGAGGCGTATGATTTTACATGTTTTATCTCATTCGTGCTCAAGGTATAGCGTGCCAAATGATAGAAATTGTCGGTGTAATTCCAACCGAATCTTGTTCTGCCGCCGATCGTACGTGTATCATAAGAAGCCTCATCTTCATAATCCTGATCTTCCAAGAATAAGTCAATACCGGCACTTAAACGACGACCGAGAAAATATGGTTCCGTAAAGCTGATATCATAATCCTTGTTTCTTTGAGACAATCCCATATTGATACCCAATTCCTCACCGGCACCCCGGAAATTATTCTCGGTAATTCCGGCACGGAATAAAGCTCCGTTAGTGGTTGAATAGCCCACACCGACATTAAAATATCCCGTCGATTTTTCTTCAACATCAACATTGACATCGGCTTTGTTATCGCCCACCACATCGGTTTGAATATCAATTTTGCTGAAAAAGTTTAAGTTTTCCAAATTGCGACGCGAATCACGAAGTTTGGAAACATTCAAGGCATCCCCTTCTTCCAAACGAAACTCTCGGCGCAAAACCTCATCTTTTGTACGGTCATTACCGCGAATATTAATCCGATTTACGAATATTCTGTCGCCTTCCTCAACGTTAAAGATAATATCTATACGTTTTTTCTCGGTATCTCTTATCAATTCCGGATTAACATTAACAAACGCAAACCCCTTTTTGCCCAAAGTTTCGGTCATTGCACTTACCGACTTTTCCACTAAATCGGCATTATACCAATCTCCTTTTGAGAGTTCTACATCTTTATATAAAGAATCGGTATCAACACCCTCTATGTCAGAATTTATTTTTATACGTTTAACTTTATAACGTATTCCTTCATCAAGCGTGTAAGTAAGAACAAACGATTTCTGATTATCGCTCAATTCCGCTACTGCGGAACGTACATCAAAATCCGCATAGCCGCGATTGGTATAAAAACGGCGCAACAACTCTTTATCATAGTCCATTTTTTCCGAATCATAATTTTCTGCGGAACTGAAGATACGATACCAACGGCTCTCCTTGCTCATGATTTCATCTTGCAAATCCGAACTGCTGTAGTGTGTATTGCCCAAAAAGTTGATTTTATCGATTTTTGCTGCCGAACCTTCATCAATTTCATATATCAAATCCACGCGGTTTTCTTCACGTTCAATAATTTTCGGCTCTACCGTAACCGAATAACGACCGGTTTTGCGATAAACATCCAAAATTCTCTGTACATCTTGTTGTACTTTGGCCTTATCATAAACGGAACGCGGTCCCAACTGTACTTCCGACTCCAGAATTTTATCATCAATCTTGCTGTTGCCGTCAAAAGCTCTCTTACCGATAATCGGATTTTCTTTAACCGTAATTTTCAATGTATTGGCTTTTGTGGTATCAAAATCAATATCGCTGAACAAGCCCGTGTTATACAGATTTTTGAACGAATTATCCAAAGTATCTTGAGAAACTTTGCTGTTTTTATGAATATTCAAATAGGAAAGCACCGTGGCTTTTTCCACCCTTTGCAAACCGTCAACTTCTATGTTTTTAACATAAAAATCCGCTGCTCCGGCCTGATAGGCCATAAAACTGCTGAGTAATCCGATATATATTATTTTTTTCATTACTTTTTCCTTTTTTAACCAAACCACCTACCGACTAAATGAACAACATCATTCCATGTTGCAAATACCATAAGTGCCAATATTATTCCCAAACCGAACCTGAAAATATATTCTTTTGTTCTGGGTTTTAATTCTTCTCCGTTTAACATTTCAACAACAAATATCACCAGGTTGCCGCCGTCAAGTACCGGAATCGGGAACAAGTTAATCAGGCCTAAATTAACCGAGATGAGTGCCATAAAATATATGAATCCCATCAAACCGCCATTTTTGCTTATATCCCCCGACATTTCGGCAATTCGCAGTATTCCTCCGATATCTTTTCCGCCGCGTTTTCCGGTAATAATTTGCCAAATTCCGCGTAAGGACATGGCTGTTAAGTCATAGGCCTCCTTAAAACCGGCTTTAACCGAATCAATAAAACACAATTTTTCGGAAAAAGTCAACTTCGGAGCAGATTTCACTCCGAGCATCCGTCTTTCTGTCTTGATTCCTTCGTCCTCATACTTTGTTTCTTTCAAACGTACTTTCAAAATCAAAGGACGATATCCCTTAATATTTAAATCCTCGTTTCCATGCTCGGAGATATATTTTTTTATGTCGGAGAAATATATTAAATCAACATCGTTGATACTTTGCAAAACATCGCCGGAAACAATTCCCGCTCTCGCCGCCGGACTTCCCGGAAACACCCCGTTAACAACAGCGGGAACTTCTCCCAGTTCTCCGGTTTCTTTATTACGTTCGGCTATAATAGAGCGAACTCCTATCATTTTGCAATTTTCCGTATCGCCGAATTTGCAAGGCATTAACTCATCTGCTTTAATCGACAAATCCAACGGACGCTCAATACTGACCAAAACCTCATCGGCATCAGCCATTGCCACTTCGTTATTCAATGAACTGAAATCCGGAGTCGGTCGGTTATTCAGACTGAGAATTTTATCTCCCGGCAAAATTCCAGCTTCCGCTGCCGCACTGTTTTCCATAACTTCGCCGACAACCGACGGATAAACCATTTTACCGTAAGCGTAAAACACCAAAATAAAAATCAAAATGGCCAAAAAATAATTGAACAACGGCCCGGCCGCCACAATAGATATTTTTTTCCACGGCTTCTGAAAAGAAAAGGCCATTTTCTTTTCGGCTTTTGATAATTTTTTCAAAGATTTTTCATCGGTTGTTGAAGAGGAAGCATCGGCATCACCCAAAAACTGACAATATCCGCCAAGCGGAACAGCCGATATTTTCCAGCAGGTTCCTTTTTTATCGGTATGGCTCCATAATTCCTTACCGAAACCTATGGAAAAGGCCACCACTTTAACACCCAATATTCTGGCAACTATAAAATGTCCGAACTCGTGAACAAAAACCAGAATACCTAAAAGAACAATAAAGGAAATACCATAATACAAAAAATTTGTTATAATATCCATTATCGACACCTTAAAAAATGTATAAAAAGAACAAATATACAAAAGGAGCGGCAAAAATTAAACCGTCAACCCGATCGAAAACGCCGCCGTGCCCCGGAATAAGTCTTGAAGAATCCTTAACCCCTACCCGACGTTTGATTGCCGATTCTATTAAATCACCTATCTGCGCCAAAATTGCCACAAATACCGCCAACAAGGCATAAAACATCTGACTGTCTATATTCCACTCATAGCGCATATTCATAGGCTTATAAGAGATTGAAATATAGCGCAGTTTGTGGAAATCATAAAAAGGAATTTCCATTATTTGCGTGCAAAAATACATAAAGATAATACTGACCGAAACTGCCAACAAAATTCCGCCGCATAAACCCGACCAGGTTTTATTCGGACTGATTTTCGGCGCCAATTTCGGACCTTTAAGATTGCAACCCACTACCAAGCCGCCTATATCCATACTCCAAACCATCAGGAAATACCACAAAGTAATCACAAAGCTGTAATTGTAGCGAGGATCGAAATCCGTTTCACTCGGATCAAACGAACGATAAAGCCAGATAAGAGAAGCTATGCCGACCGAAATATAAACAACACCGAGTGTCAGCAAAATACGATGTTTTTCTTTTTCCGCAATCAACCAAACTACCAGCGATATCAGCAGCAACATGAAGAATATAACCGAAAAATTGTAGCTCCAAATCGCAATAGCCAAAGCCATAACATAAGCTGTCACATATTGCGATGACTTATTTGAAGAAGTGAGCAAATTTGCCCATTCCCAAGCTAAAAGTCCGCCAACCGTAACTGCCAAAACTTCAATATAAGGACTGCCTATATACAGAGTCATAATCGCGACCGGAATCATAACAATGGCTGCCAAAACTCTCTTTAATGCAACTCCTATTCTAAAGCTTACCATATCTTCTCTCCCTCAAGTTATATTCTTCAATTATTGTTTTTAAGTCTTCCTCCGAAAAATCAGGCCATAATTTTTCCGAAAAATAAAATTCACTGTATGCCAGCTGCCACAAAAGATAATTACTTATACGCATTTCTCCGCTGGTTCTTATCATTAAATCCGGTGAAGGAATACCCGCAGTATAAAGATATTTTTCAAAAATTTCCGCATTAATATCCTCAAGTGCCAATTTTCCGTCTTTCACATCTCTTGCCACTCCGCAGGCAGCGGCCGCAATTTCTTGTCTTCCGCCGTAGCTTAATGCCACACAAATCGTAATACCATCGTTATTTTGGCTTTCTTTTTCAATTTCAGCCATCTTAGCGACAATATCATCTGCCAACATTTGTCTTTCGCCGATAAAAATTATGCGGGCATTATTTTCCTGAAGTTGTTTGAAATCTTCGTTTATATATTGACGAAGCAAGCCCATTAAACCGTCAACCTCCGCTTTATCGCGCGACCAATTTTCCGTAGAAAAGGCATATACGGTCATATATTTAACACCCAAATTCTTCACCGCTTTAGCTATTTCCATTAATGTACGAGCACCCTGCTTATGTCCTTCCAACAAAGGCAGGCCTTTTTTCTTCGCCCAACGGCGATTCCCGTCCATTATAAAAGCTATGTGCGACAGATTTTGCATAAATATATTCCTTAAACCTGCATAATATCCTTTTCTTTGGCTGAATATTGGTCGTCTATCTTTTTAACGGCATCATCGGTCCATTTTTGAATATCGGCATTATACTTCTTTTCCTCATCTTCGGAAATCAATGCATCTTTTTTCAACTTCTTCACTTCATCCATGGCATCGCGTCTGATGTTGCGCACGGCAATCTTACCCTGCTCCGCATATTTTCCGGCAATTTTTACCAACTCTTTACGACGCTCTTCACTGAGCGGCGGAATCGGAATACGAATCAACTGACCGTCGGACATCGGATTTAACCCTAAATCGCTTTCTCTTAAAGCTTTTTCAACATTCTTTGCCAAACCCTTATCCCAAACGCTTACCGATAAAGTACGGGCATCGGGAACACTGACCGTTCCGACCTGACTGATCGGAGACATACTGCCGTATGCATCCACCAAAATTCCGTCAAGCAAACTTGCATGAGCTCTGCCGGCTCTTAAACCGCCAAAATCATTTTTCAGCGCTTCCAAAGTTTTTTCCATTCTTTCCAGAGTGTCTTCTTTTATTGAATTAAAATCAGTCATATTACCTCTCAACTTTTAATGATTGTGCTTTTTGCACTGCCGCAAACCGCATTGATTATGGCATTTTCTCCAGCTTGAGCAAAAATCATCACCGGAAGATTATTGTCCCGAGCCATGGCTATTGCCGTCATATCCATAACATTTAAGTGTTTTTCCAACACTTCGGAAAAACTCACCGTTTCATACCGTTTAGCCTCAGGATTGAACCGCGGATCAGCATCATAAACTCCGTCAACCTGCGTAGCCTTCATTAAAATATCACAATGCATTTCAACGGCTCGCAATGCCGCTCCCGTATCGGTCGTAAAGTAAGGACTCCCCGTTCCGCCGGCAAAAATCACTATTTCACCGTTTTCAACCGCCTGAATTGCCTGACGAAAATTATATGTTTCGCAAATTTCCGGAACAGACAGACCTGAAAAAACTTTAACTTTGCATCCTGCCGAACGCAATGCAGCACGCAAAGCCGCCGCGTTCATCACCGTTGCCAACATACCTATTTGGTCTGCTTCACTGCGATCCATACCACCGACGGCATTTTTAGCTCCCCGAAAGAAATTTCCGCCGCCGATAACCAGACAAATCTGCACACCTGCCTTATAAACAGCGGTTATTTCGGCGCACAGCTTACGAAGAACTCCGTCGTTAATACCTGTTTTATCGGCTCCGGCCAGGCCTTCTCCCGATATTTTCAGCAATATTCTTTTATACTTGGGCTCCATATTCTTTCCTCACGGTTATGGTCTTTTTGTATGTTAGCCATTTTATTTATGTTGTCATTATTATTTTACATGGTTTCAACAGAATTTTTCAAAAAAATAAAATAAAGTTGAAAAAAGTTTTTACTTCAGCTAAAAATAAATCAAATTTATGGAGGTCAAAATGGGATTTATTTTACTTTTATGCGCACTCGGCGGCTATCTTGCCGGCTCAATTCCTTTCGGATTGGTTTTATGTTTTATTGCGGGATACGGCGATATTCGTAAAATCGGCTCCGGCAATATCGGTGCTACCAACGTTTTGAGAACGGGCAACAAATGGCTGGCTCTGCTCACGGTTTTATTGGATGCCTTCAAGGCCGGTATTGCCGCTGTTATTGCCTATAAACTCTTACCTGAAACTGTTGTGGCAAATTTTTGCAATCATCCGCTTACCTTAAATGTTTTGGGCTCGCTCATCGCCGGTTCTGCCGGTGTTATCGGCCATAATTTTCCGATATGGCTCAAATTTAAGGGCGGAAAAGGCGTGGCTTCATCTTTCGGTTTTATCTTAATGACCAGTCCGAAAGTAGCGGTAATCGCACTGATAATCTGGTTACTCATGGCCTTTTTATTCCGTTATTCTTCTTTGGCGGCCCTAACGGCGGCAGTTGCCGTTCCCGTGGTGGCTTGGTTTATTTGTGAGCCGATATACGCTGCATTTTATACAGCCATAGCCATTTTGGTTATAGCCAGACATCATGCCAACATAAGTCGTCTGCTTAGGGGAGAAGAAAGCAAAATTTCTTTCAAGAAAAAATAATGGCTGAAGAAAAGCAACTTCTTGATATTTTGCAAATTATAAATACCCCCGGAATCGGTCCGGTATCGTTTTATAACTATGTCAAAATTGCCGGAGATGTTGCCGGTGCATTACACGAAGTTGCCAAGAAAAAAGAAATTTGCTCCCGCAGTTTTGCCGAAGAACAACTTGCTCTGGCTAAGGATAAAAATATCAGCATTATAGCCTATACCGACAAAGAATATCCGCAGAATTTGTTACAGTTAAACGATGCACCGCCGGTGATTTATGTTGCCGGAAATATCGAATTATTGAATTATCCGGTGGCTATATCGATTGTTGGTGCTCGTAACGCCTCAATTGCCGGACGCAAAATCGCCTCACGAATCGCTTATGAACTTACGGAAAATGATGTCTTGATTATTTCCGGAATGGCTCGAGGAATTGACAGCTCGGCGCATAAAGGAGCTCTTTATGCCAAAAATCAAAAGGGTCCTACCATCGCAGTTTTAGGAACCGGCGTTGATGAAATTTATCCGGCCGAAAATGCTGATTTATACTATTCTATATTGCAAAACGGAACGATAATATCCGAATTTGCGTTGGGCACTAAAGCCCAAATGTCAAATTTTCCGCGTCGCAACCGAATCATCTCAGCTTTATCCTCCGGAACTTTGGTGGTTGAAGCCGGCCTCAACTCCGGATCTTTAATAACCGCTCGTCTGGCCTTGGAGCAAGGTAAAGAAGTTTTTGCCGTACCCGGTTCTCCGTTGGAAAATCGTGCCGCCGGACCAAATCAATTAATAAAAGAAGGAGCAATATTAACCGAGAATGCACAAGATATACTTAATGTATTAAGTATACAAAGAAACAGCCTGCTGAAAAAGCAAAAAATTGCCTCTTTTACTCTTGACAAAGTAAAAAATAGTGTAAATATTCCCAAACATGAAGTATCGGAGCCGACACCTTCTCAAGCGGTTGAATTGCTTCAGTTAATCTCTTACGAAGGTGTTGATATTGACGAACTTTTCAGAAACAGCGGCTTGCCGCAGGCGGAATTTTTCTCCGAATTGGTAGATTTGGAATTTTCCGGCAGAATTGAACGTCATCCCGGCAATAAAGTGGCACGGATAAAATAGGAAGAAACATGAAATTAGTTGTTGTAGAATCTCCGGCAAAGGCCAAAACCATAAATAAGTATTTGGGTAGCGACTACAAAGTGTTGGCCAGCTACGGGCATATTCGCGATTTGCCGAGCAAAGACGGTTCGGTTGACCCTGATCATGATTTTGCCATGAAATGGGAATTCAGCGATGCCGGACGCAAACATTTAAACGACATCATTACCGCTCTTAAAGATTGCGACACTTTGATTCTCGCCTCCGACCCGGATAGAGAAGGAGAAGCCATTGCCTGGCATATTTTGGAAGAATTAAAAGAAAAGAAAAAATTATCCGGTAAAAAAATTCAAAGAGTGGTTTTTCATGAAATTACCAAAACAGCCGTAAAAGAAGGAATAGAAAATCCGCGTGATATTGACCAGGATTTGGTCAGTGCTTATATGGCCAGACGTGCGCTTGATTATTTGGTAGGTTTTACCTTGTCGCCGGTTTTGTGGCGCAAACTTCCCGGCTCAAAATCAGCAGGCCGTGTGCAGTCGGTTGCTTTGCGTTTGATTTGTGAACGTGAAAGTGAAATCGAAAAGTTCAAGCCTGAGGAATATTGGACAGTCGATGTGGATTTTATAACCGCGGCCAAAGCCAATCTGACCACTCATTTGCAAATTCTTGACGGCAAAAAACTGGATAAATTTTCCTTAAATTCGGCAGAAAAAGCTGACGATGCCAAGGCAAAAATTGAAGCACAAAATTTCAGTGTGGCGGAAGTTGAGCGCAAAAAAGCCAGTCGTTATCCGGCTCCGCCGTTCACCACTTCAACACTGCAACAGGAAGCGGCACGTAAATTACGTTTTTCGGCCAAAAAGACCATGCAGGTGGCGCAAAAACTTTATGAAGACGGTATCATAACTTACATGCGTACCGATGCGGTTAACCTCTCAAAAGATGCCATAAATGCTTGTCGTGAGGCTATTAAAAAATATTTCGGAGATGCTTATCTGCCTAAAACCGCTAAGGAATATAAAAATAAAAC
>JAGDBT010000122.1 GCA_017958895.1 Alphaproteobacteria bacterium
AGACAATGATTTAAATCCGTTAGCTCGAAAAATGATTCATTTTGCTCGAAAAATGTTTTTTTGTTTTCTAAATTCCGTTATCCAATTTCGTATTGTTGTTTCCGGTGTTGTGGTTCTGAAAGATGGTTTTAAATCATCAAATTCACCTTCATAGAGCCTATCCACTATATTATTAACAAACTCTTTAATTGTCTTGTAATCATTATTTTCGTCGTATTCTTGCAGTATAAATTCTTTAAATGAGTTATTCTTTTCACCTTTAGCTAGCCCACCTTTTGCATGTCTTTCTTTTTCCTGTTTTTGCATTTTTAATGTTGTTTTTTCTTCAATTTCATCAACTTCTTGTATAGCGGCAACAGCTATGCATTTCTGTATTTCTCGCGCACTATTTGCTAAATCTTCTACAAAATTCAGAATTTTCTTCATTTCTTGCGATATTTTGTAATTTAACGGCAAATAATTAAGGTCATTTTGTTTATAACGTTCGATATGCCAAATTAATGCTCGCTTTTCTTTTTCCGTTAAAATGTATCTGTCCCTATTTTCATCTAATTTCATGCAGGCATTCCTTTATCAATTTTTTCATATGGTGTCTTATATTACATTTTATTACCTATATTTAGGTGTTAAAAAGATTAAACGCAATATAATGTTGCGAGGTAAAAAAATAAGAATATCCCGCGACCGGAATTTTAAAACAAAAAAAGGAATGACAAGTATCATTCCTTTTTACTGGTGGGCGCTGCAAGACTCGAACTTGCGACCAGACCGTTATGAGCGGCCGGCTCTAACCAACTGAGCTAAGCGCCCGACTTAACGGGCTTACCATATTGCAA
Organism: Alphaproteobacteria bacterium; assembly: GCA_017958895.1. Lineage (GTDB taxonomy): Bacteria > Pseudomonadota > Alphaproteobacteria > RF32 > CAG-239 > RUG410. The sequence goes on from JAGDBT010000122.1 coordinate 837, forward strand.
TAAACCCGCTTAGTCAAGAAAAATTTTAAATTATTTTATCATGTATGCAAATAATGTGTAGCAAGCTACTAATCCTACCACAATTTGCACCACCGGAACTACTCCCGGAGCAAATCCGAACAGAAACTTAACCAAATCAAATCCGAATGCGCCGATTAAACCCCAGTTTATGCTTCCCAATACGGTAATAAACAAAGCTATTCTTTTTAATGCCATTTTATTTCTCCTTTTGTTAAATACAGAAAAAATTTATTACACAATTCTTAAGTTTGTGTAAAAACAGATAATAGCAATTGTCAATTTTTCCAACTTGCATTACCAATTAATTAAACACAAAGGAGTTACCATGCAAAAGAAAACAGCCTTTTTAATTGCCACCTATTTGGGATTTGGTTTATCACCGAAAGCGCCGGGAACGGTCGGTTCCGCCGCCACATTACCTCTTGCCTTTATTCTGGCCTATTTTACCGGAACTTACGGCATTATCATCGCCGCCGTATTGCTTGCCGTTATCGGTATTTGGGCAACCGATGTAATTATTCGCAATCAAGAAGAAAAAGACCCCGGTAAAGTGGTAATTGACGAGGTGGTCGGACAGTTGTTGGCTTTCGTTTTTGTCGGTGATAATTTATATCATAATGCCGATTTGTGGTGGCTGTATTTAATCGGTTTTGCCGCTTTTCGCTTTTTTGACATCAAAAAAATGGGGCCGGTAAAATGGTTTGACAGCCAAGTTAAAAATGCTTTCGGTGTAATGATGGATGATGTTTGTGCCGGGTTGTTTGCCGCCGTTATTGTTTGGGGCGCCAAAACTTATGCTCTTGCTATGTTATAAATAACCATAGCCTCTTTTTGCAAAGTTTTTTGAAACTGTTTGATTGTTACCGGATGTTTTTTCGTTTGCCTTGTTTTTCTCAAACATCTTAATCACTAATCTGCCCGTATCTATACCTGCCCGTCCATAATCAAGCAAACGCACGGATCTTTCTTCAACCAGAGCCGAAAACATTTCTACATTATTTTCATCAAGTGCTTTCTGTAAATACCCTAAATACCGCATACAAGCATCCTGCACATTTGCCGGTTTACGGGCATAATGCGATGACAATTCGGTATGTTCGCCCCAAAAATCCAAATGAGCCGACATTGCTCGCCATATAATTGACGCATACGCCGGATTATCAGCTTTTACGGCATAATCTAAAAGATTTTGTTTATTCTTATCAGTCAGAAACAATACATCTTCGTTCAAATCAGTAATATCACTTTCAAACAATCTTCCTTCCAGCAATTTTTGTTTTACTCTGCCGAACGACAATCTCATACTTTGCCTTTGCTCATGAAAATCATCTAAAAATTCTTTGCCGTATTCTCTTATTAAATCCATATTTTCTCGTAAATCCGGACGATTTTGCAGGGCTTTGTCTTCTACCTGTCGCAAATTTTCTATGTAATAATCGCCTCTGATAGCTTCTCTTAAAATTTCACAAAAGATTTCTTCTTCTTTTCGGGCACCGAGAGTTTTTTTGCTTTTATCTACCCAATAACCACCGCTGTGCTCCGACTCTGCTCCTTCGGAAAGCCTACCGACAATCAAAGCATGTTCGGTATCTGAAATTTCTGCCATTATCACATCATCATCCGTGAATTGTTCGCGAATAATATATTGCGGAAAAGTGTCTGTCTGATATTCAGAAGGTTTATTACGTTCATCTGAGTGAGTTATGCGATAAATATTACAAGATTTCTCCTCACTATTACCCAAATTATCGCTCGGATCATTATGATGTGCTACAATCAATTGTCGATGAATATCTTTAATCTCGGTTTCGGAATAACCTATTTCCGCCATCAATTCATCTATTCTTCTGTCTGTTTCATGGGATATATAACTACCGTAACAATGTGTAAACAGCACCACATTTCGCATATTTTCACAAGCCTCTTCACGCGATAATCTTTGCAAATTTCCCGAGTTGTCACTTTTCGCAATCAAAGGCACAAAAAAACGCGAAAATACCTCTTCGGCACACAAAGCAGCCGAAGCCGCCGTACGGTCACTGTTCGGATAATAAAAACCGCATATTTCACAATTATCTTTCACCGGTCCGAGAATTTTCTCCACCGTTTTGCACATGCCGTTTGCCGCCAAGGAATTGTCAGCTCCGCTCCCGGAAAGTACCAAAACTTTTTTAGGTTTACCGAGCAACGAATAATCGGCAGGCAATTCTTCCCAATGTCTGCTGTTATTATAGCTTCTCTTACCGACCGCCAATTGATTATTCCAAATCATTAACCGTGCATCATCCATATGCTGTATCCTTTTTGTGGCACGCACTTTAACACATTATCACTTGTTTGACAAGATATTACCCGAAAAATTATTTATTTACCGCTCGCCAGTGCTTTACATTGCGGTTATGTTCTTCTAAGGTGCGAGCAAAATTGTGTCCGCCGTTTCCCGAGGCTACAAAATAAAGATAAGGTGTTTTATCCGGATGCGCCACAGCCATAATTGCCGCTTTTCCCGGATTGCAAATCGGTGCAGGAGGCAGTCCTTCGTATTTATACGTGTTATACGGGCTGTCCGTTTCCAAATCCTTAAAAGTCAGATTACGTTTTAAATCGGTCTTTCCCATGGTCAAAGCATAAATAACCGTCGGATCGGTTTGCAATAACATACCCTTTCTCAAACGATTAATAAAAACCGAAGCAACCATAGGACGTTCCGTTGCAATTCCGGTTTCTTTTTCCACTATTGAGGCCAACACCAACATTTCTTCCTTTGAATTCAGAGGTAATCCGGCATCACGTTCATCCCAAGCTTTTTGCAAGACCTTGGCCATTGCCTCTGTGGCCTGCTTCACAATATGTCGGCGATTTTCTTCGCGCGAATAGGTATATGTTTCCGGCAAAAACGTTCCCTCGGCAATTTCGCCGAAATCGCCTTTCATATACTCATCATCTGCTAAAATATCCGCAATTTCACGCGAAGTCAGCCCTTCGGCAAAAGTAATTTTTCGCAAATAAGTTTTTCCCGAAGTCAATAAATTTGCCAGTTGCGCTAAAGAAATGTCATCTTTAACCGAATACTCCCCGGCCTTAATCTTTGGATATATTTTATTGATTTTGGAATATAAGATGAAATGCCATTTTTCTTTTATCAGATTATTCTCGACCAGAATTTCCGCTATTTTATTCGGCGAAGCACCGCTTTTGATTAAGATGATTTTTTCGCCCTCAACACGAATCGGTTCGTTAATGATTTTCTGGGCTTGAGAATAAACAAAAACCGCCGCTATTCCGCACAACAGCCAGAATAACAGCAGTTTTTTCATTTTTCTCTCCTGTTATATTTTCTTAAAGATAATGGAGGAGTTTGTTCCACCGAACCCGAAAGAGTTTGACATAGCCGCTTTTATTGTTCGCTTTTTAGCTTTCAACGGCACCAAATCCATACCTATTACTTCATCATCCGGATCTTCCAAATTCAAGGTCGGAGGACAGGTTTGAGTTTCAATAGCTTTCAGTGTAAACACCGCTTCAACCGCACCGGCGGCACCCAACAAATGCCCGATAGACGATTTTGTTGATGACATAGACATACAATCCAGTTTATCACCGAACAATCTCTTAACAGCCATTGCTTCGCCTATATCGCCGAGCGGAGTTGATGTTCCGTGTGCATTAACATAGTTGATATCAGAAATATCAACACCGTTTTCTTTAGCGTGGTCAGCCGCCATTTTCATGGCTCTGTAAGCTCCGTCACCGTCCGGACAAGGAGCGGTCATATGATGCGCATCACCGCTCATGCCATAACCTACCACTTCTGCATAAATTTTCGCTCCTCTGGCCTTGGCGTGTTCATATTCTTCCAAAACTACGGCTCCGGCACCCTCGCCCATCACAAATCCGCTACGTCTTTTATCCCACGGACGTGAAGCTTTTTCCGGTTCATCGTTAAAATCACTCGTAATGGCATGCATACGTGAAAAACCCGCCAAACCTAATACATTAACGGCTGATTCCGCACCGCCTGCCACCATAACATCGGCATCACCCATGGCAATAATGCGGGAAGCATCGCCGATAGCGTGAGTTCCGGTCGAACAAGCCGTAACGCAAGCATGATTAGGACCGCGCAGACCATGTTCAATTGAAGTCAAACCCGAAATAAGATTTATTAAACAGGAAGGAATGAAAAACGGTAAAATACGTCTGATACCCGTTTCATAAAAGGAAATGGTACTTTCGTATATCTTGTTTAAGCCCCCGATACCCGAACCGATCATCACACCGGCCCGGCATTGTTCTTCATAGCTCAAATCTTTCGGCTCATAATCGGCATCTTTAAGCGCATCATTGGCTGCCGCCATTCCGTACAAAATAAAACGGTCAACTTTTTTCTGATCTTTCGGAATAATTACCGTATCAGGATTAAATTCATGTTCACCTTCGCCAAACGGCACTTGTCCGGCAATCGTTACCGGAATATCCTTCAAATCAATATCCTTAATTGTGCGAATTCCCGATTTTCCGGCAAGCAAACATTCCCAGTTATAGTCAACTCCGCGACCAAAAGGTGACACAACACCCAGTCCGGTTACTACCACTCTTCTCATGTCAAAACCTTCCTTACAGTTATTAAAAAAACTCGCTTTTGCATTACCTGAGCGAGTTTAATTAAATAAAGCCTTACGACTTACGCATTCTTAGAAAGATAGTCTATAGCGTCTTTTACAGTCAAAATCTTTTCAGCGGCCTTATCAGGAATCTCGCAACCGAATTCTTCCTCAAAAGCCATAACCAATTCAACTGTATCCAAGCTGTCTGCGCCCAAATCGTCAATAAAGCTGGCAGTTTCAACAACTTTTGCCTCATCAACACCTAAGTGTTTAGCGACAATCTTTTTAACGCGTTCTGCGGTATCTTCAGTCATTATAAATTAACCTCATAAAATTAAAACAAATTTCTCAGACGAAATCGCCTGTTGTCTCTACTTAGCATAAAAATATTGATTTTGACAAGCATTATTTTCAACCCTGCTGCAATATTTTAAAAAAAAATGTTATTACAATAAGTTACCCCATTGAGTTTCGGTGTATAAAATTATATTCGGTACTGAAAATGCTGTTTTTCTAACCGATATTTCTCTGTCGGAATAATAAAAAATGTGTTGCAATACCCTTTTTTATCGCCTATATTGCCTCAAAAGGAAACGGATATGGTAAAAGTAATAACTTTCGGTTGCCGTATAAATTCTTACGAGTCCGAAGTAATAAAAGAGAAATTACATGATTTTGATAACCTCATAGTTATCAATACCTGTGCCGTTACCGCCGAAGCCGAAAGACAATGCCGGCAAACCATCCGCAAATTAAAGCGAGATTATCCGCAAGCTGAAATTATCGTAACCGGTTGTTCCGCACAGCTCAATGCCGACAAATTAGCCGATATGCCTGAAGTATCTTTGGTTTTGGGCAATAAAGAGAAAAAAGATATAGAAAAGTATGTCAATGCCATCTTCAGCGATAAAAAACAAGTCAGCGATATCTTTGGCGATGATAGATGCGAAGATTATATAATCACCGGCTTTGAAGGACGTCATAAAGCTTTTGTTCAGGTTCAACAAGGTTGCAATCATCGTTGCACTTACTGCATTGTTCCTTATGCCCGCGGGCGAAACCGCTCGGTGCCGGCGGAATTGGTTGTAAAACAAATAAAAAAATTGCTGGATTCCGGATTTTCGGAAATCTGTTTGACAGGCATTGATTTATGCTCTTATGAACCGTCTTTGAGCTTTTTGGTTGAGTATATTATGACGGAAATACCGAATTTACCTAAATTATCTTTCGGCTCCTTGGATCCGGCAAAAATTGACAATAATTTTATAAATTTATTACATAAATACAAAAATATATTTCCGTATTTTCATCTATCAATTCAATCTGGGGATAATGATGTTCTGAAAATTATGGGAAGACGGCATCGTCGTGAAGATGTTATTAATTTATGTCATAAAATCAAAGAAATAAGAAATGAAGTTAAATTTGGAGCTGACTTTATTTGCGGCTTTCCGACAGAAACCGATAAAGCCTTTCAAAACACTTGCGATTTAGTTAAAGAGGCCGGTTTGAATAAGTTGCACGTTTTTCCTTATTCGGAACGTCCCGGTACTCCGGCCGCCAAAATGGAACAAATCCCGATGGTTGAACGTCGCCGTCGCGCCGCTGTATTAAGAAATTTAAGCGAGGAATGATATGAGTTTTTGGGAAAAATTAGGTTTGGGATTAAAGAAATCATCAACCAAAATAACAGAGGGTTTGTCTGATATCTTCAACAAACGTCGGCTTGACGACAGTACCCTGGAAGAATTGGAAGAATTATTACTTTCCTCTGATTTGGGCGTAAGTGCCACCACGGCGCTGATAAAAGATTTTGCCGCCAAAAAACAGGATAAAGACTTATCTGATGCGGAAATTCGCAAACTTCTGGCAACCGATATAGAAAAAATCTTAAAGCCTTCGGAAGTACAATTTACCGTAGATTCCGGCAAAAAACCTTATATAATCTTAATGATAGGTGTCAATGGTGCCGGCAAAACCACTACTATCGGCAAATTAGCCGCCAAATTGCAGGCTGAAGGCAAACAGGTTTCCTTTATTGCCGCCGACACATTTCGGGCTGCCGCTGTGGAACAGCTCAAAGCCTGGGCCTTCAGGCTCTCCGTACGG
>JAGDBT010000123.1 GCA_017958895.1 Alphaproteobacteria bacterium
GAGGCTTTGCTGTATTTATATTCATCAAACGCATTAGTAACAATTCTACCCACCATGGTAATCAGTGCCAACATTACCGCCATATAGCCCATCATCTCTACCATTGAGCGCCCGTTTTCCGAAACCTTATACTTCATTGTCATACCCCCGAATAGTTATTTATCAGACTATCACAAAAAAAATTCTTTAACAACTATTTTTACGCTTTATTTTTAACGCAAAACTATTATAATACACTTCATGTTCTTTTTATGAGAGGTATTTTACAATGAAAAAGATTACATTTTTTTTAACAACTTTATTTTTTATCGGTTCCTTCGATTCTTCGGCACTTGCCGACACTTATAAATATTCTCCTTATTTGGGAATTGATTATGCTTATAATCATACAACAGCCCGCGGTTTCAGCCCTTACTACAATATCGCAGGCGCTCATATAGGTTCTGATTACAGCAAATATTTTTCTACGGAACTGTTCGTAAATCGCAGTAATCTCAATAAACGTCATCCGCTTAATGTGAAAACTTATTATATTTCATATGGTTTGGATTTGATGGCCTATTTACCGGTTAACTGTCGCAAAACCTTTTATCTGCTTGCTACTTCCGGCATAGGTGAATATATTTACACCACAAAATTTGTTCCGCTCAAATCTCATAAAGAACACGGTTACGGATATCGTTTCGGCGGCGGCATAAAATATGACATCGATGAGCATTGGCAAACCAAACTTATTGCCCGATACGTAAATTTTGATAAAGTCAGCGGATATGATCATGACAACGAATATTCGGTGGCCTTGGAATACCATTTTTAACGGAGGATAAAATGTTTAGAAAAATCATTGTTATTGCGGGTTTAGTCCTTTTATTTTGTTTCAGCTTATCTCTTCTTTCCAAAAACAGTGAAAAAAGCAGTTCCGTTGCGGTTGCCGACAATCCTTTACCGGAGGCGGAATCTAAAAATCTTTATACTTTCAACCAAGATAATATTGCAGACTTGTGTGCCGACCGGCATAATGTTCTCTGCGCAGTGGAAAATATTGTAAAATGTACCATAAAACCTACCTTGCCGTCCTGCGCCGCGCTGCATTTGCCGCGCTTTGTTTTTATGCAGGGCGACAATGTTGATCGTCCTACAGAGATAAGCTATAAAATTACCAAATATACAATGGATGCCAACAAAAAGGCCTCCGTATATACCCAAAGCACCTGTAATGCTTCTTGGTTCGGGATATGCGAAGGCAACATTGTTTATCTTCTCAACGAAACCCCTGAAGGTTGGGCAATTGAAGATATTTATTCCATTGAGGAAGATTAAATCGCTTTTTTACATCCACGGAATTCCGTTGACGCATTTTTGCGGATTCTTGTCGCAGAATTCTTTGTTGTTATTGTAGTCATACAATTCTTTGCGCTCATCTTTAATTTTGCCCGCTTCCAAAACCGTGCAACCGGAAATTGCCAAAAACAAAAGACTTAAAAATATTTTTTTCATGTTTTCCTCCTTAAACAATAGATTTGAAACAACCTAATGCCAAAACAAACAATATCAATTTGGCGCTCCAACACCAAAAACTCTTGCCCTCATAGTTTGCGCAACTTTTCCATAATCCGCGCAAGGTTATATACATATAAACCAAAAAGATCGCACTCATAATAAGATGAGCCACCAAATAGGGCATTATTCCGCTTACCCCGCCGATAAGCAGGTTCACAAAATTAAAAAATATGTATTTTATTACATTAAAAGAACATATTTTCTGTATCCGGCAAACCGCCCCTACAACCATACTGTGAGTTATTGCGCTCAAAATAAAGAAAAGAGAGAACCCCAAAATCCCGAAAATCCAAAAACAGGCTTTCAGAGAATACTCGCCGTTCACCAATTTTTTCAGCATTTATTCCTTCCGTCCTAAAAATAACTGACTATATCAATATAAGGCTTAACTCCTAAACTTTTCTTAAAATCGGCAATATATTGTTGCATTTCGCCCCAATTTGACCATCTTTCCACAAATTCTTTTGCACACTCGGCAGATTTTGAAAGCTGAACTTTAATTACTTCACGCAACAAATTGCGGCAAACTTCCGGCATTTTAGCAAAATCTATATGCAGTTTTTTCTGCTCGTCAAAATAAATTGCCCCGTGCTCAATCAAATAATTATATTCAATCAAATCAGCCACCCGATGAGCCTCTTTATCAACCGGAAAAGCTATCATAAAGTGACGTTTTACCACCCAAGTGGTATAAATTCCTTTCAAAGTTTCTTCATCAATAATGCCGGCCTTTACATATTCCGGCATCATGGCCGCCGAAATTACATCAGCTTTATGTTCCTCTATAATGTGTTGATATACGCCCAAGGCCGTTTGGTAAGAGCTGTCAGGTCCCAAAGAATGCCCGTTTTCATGACCTATGGTAAACAAATGATCATATTCTTCGTCATAATATTTGTGCAATTCCGGAATCACAAGCTTTTCCAAAATTTTTTGCGTTTTGCTGCGATCGGAACTTTGCCTTACCTGGCGATGATAAACGTTTCTTCGGCCACCGCCGCGACTTAACGACGGTTTATCGTTATTCGGCAGATTCTGCGCCACGGTTATTCCTCCTCGACACAAAGCATAATCTCCGGTTAAGGCGGCAATATCGGCATCAATCATGGTCTGCCCGCTCTTTCGGTTGCTGATATTCTGCTCATATTCATCACTGAAAGGCATTAATTTTGCCAATTTTATCATCTCATCTTTAAATTCCAACAACAAATCCGTGCCTTCTTTGTTCATAATTCCCACGCGCACGCCCAACATATCTTTAGATACCGGATTGATGTTCAATTCTTTCAGTCTGGCACATAAGGCTTTATCGTTATAAATGAGTGGGGTCAGCTTATCATCATAACTTTCGCGACTGATGGTAAATTCCAAATTTGTATTCTGCATTGTTGCCCAATGTTTATCAGCCAAAATGTCCATTTCTTCATTGTTTTGCAACAGTGCCTGAGCTTGCCAACCCAAATAATCTTTAAACAATTCATCGCTGGCAAAATGTGCCGCGCATTCCAATTCGTTGGCAATTTCCGAAAACTCCTCGGCAAAATATTCCGTATAATCAATAGCTTTTAACTCTTTGCCGTTTCTTCTGACCATTGTGCGGGCACTCAGAATCTTTTTAACCTCTTCCGCTTTGCCTTCATCAAGCATTTTATTTATGATTTTGCATAATTCCTCACCCGACAAATCTTGCGGATAAAAATTGCGTCCCTCGTAAATATGTATATCCTTAAAAATTTCCACCGGTTTTTCATCAACACCGTTATAGCCGGCAACTCCGTTCAGCGAATTGAAAAGTTTAAGTGCATTTGCCGCATAGGGACTTGTGGCCGCCGCAACTTCCAAAGCCTGTTTTTGCACCAAATTCAACGGATGATCCATTTCCAAAGCCACATCGTTCATTATTTTTGCCGCATTTATCAAATATCCGAATGCCTTTTTATCTCCCTCGGATAATTTTTCATAAGCCGGATGGTTTTTATCAATCAACACCACTTTGCGCATTTGTTTATCAACTATCTGCTTTAATTCACCGGCAGAATAATTTAAGGAAAAACCGTTAATTTTCATCTTCTATCTCCTCTGTCTTAAATTTATAAAGTTTGAATTCCTCACCCTTTTCCGGATATAATATATTTAATCTCTTTTTTATAATTCCGGCCAAATTTTCCGCATTATCACCCAATTCCTCGGCAACCGCCAAAACTTTTTTGTTTTTATATTGAATATACAAGCCGTCATCTTTATCCAAACAATCCGCCAAATCCGACATTGTTTTATTTTCCAGCGGCTCCATATCCGTCAGCAGATAAATCTTAATTCGTTTAACTTTCTTTTTAAGCTTTATCGCCGCCTTTCGGGCAACTTCAATCAAAGACACCACTATTCCCTTGTTCTTGCCTATTTTGGCACGCGAGAAAATTTCTTGATTATTTTCCCCGAACAATCGTACATAAACATTACCGCGGTCATACAAACGATAATTAAATTGATCTTTCTCCGGCCAAATCGGATTTTCGCTTCCTCGGAGATTCAGATTTCGTTTAAAATAGGTAATAAGTGCCGCTTCATAATTTTTCTTATAATCGGCCAAATTATTTTTCTGTCTGTCCAGTTCTGAAGATTTATAATGAATGTTACTTTCAAAAAGTTCCGTATAATCCTTTTCAAAAGCTTTGCTCATCTCCGTATCAATAATATCGAACACCTGCATACTGTATTTTTTGCGACGTGCCAGATTTATCAGATTTTCAATATCTTTATCATCGGTATTTCCTCTTTTGAAATCGACCGAAAAGACAATTACCGCTCCTTTTTCTTCCAAAAAAGCATCTTCTAAAGAATCTGCCGCAATTTCCTTAAATTTTATATCTTTGGCAAGATTCTTCTGCAAAATTTTGCGATGCTCGGAAACATTGGCCGATTTTCCGCTCACAAAATAAATTTTACTTATATGGTTATGCTTGGCCAGTTCTTGATACAAATTTTCAACAAGTTCCCGACTTTCCGGCGTTAATTCCGGAGGTATAACTATTATTTTTACATTTTCGCGACGATAATTATCCGAGTGGTCCAAATATGAAGATATCATATTTTTTTCCCGATGTTCTTCTTTATAAAAAATGGCCGCAATAATCGGCTCGATTTTTTCTTTTACCTCTCGCACCCTGCCATAATCAATTGCCTTCTCATAATTTGAAAAAGTGTTATTCTTAAAACGATTTACATTGGCCCGGACAACTCCGCACAAAATCACAAATATCGCTATACGATAAAACCATTTTTTTAATGTCTTTTTTGTACTCGCCAACATCTGCTCTTTCTCGTCTGATAATTCCGTAAACCACTAAAAATCATCAATATTTCAAACATTGATTCCGCATTTTCGCAAATTCCCCAAAGAAAGCGCTATAACCGCATCTTCCAATTCTTCAATAATCGGTTCGTCTAAAACGGCAACCACCTGTTTTTTCTCGGTGTTAATCGTTAAATATTGCGCACCGTCTTCGCACTCAAGCCAATAGCGCACATCACCGTTTTTATGTTGATTGGCCTGCAAATTGGCATCAATTTTATCCAAAGCCGTTACCAATCGCGATTCGGGAGTTTTTTTATCTTCATATTCGCGCCATATTTCAAAAATGCGTCCGCCCAATTCACTCGGCAGCAAATCGCGATATTTCTCCATTGCCGCCAATTCCTGCTTATCTTTGAGTTTTTTCGCTTCCGGATTCGCCCGTTGCACCGCCTTAGGACAATCACCGGTTTCCGCCTCGGCAATATCGTGTATCACTGCCAATTCCAACAGTCGTGTATAATTATATTTATGCTTCAAATACGGATAAACCATCATTAACAACCATGACAGCTTAAAACTGTGTGATGAATCGGTTTCGCTTGTACCATCGGAAAGTAAGGTGGCCCTTTTTACCAGGCATACCTTATCCAAAATTTTCATAAAATCCAGTATTTGTGCAATTTTATTTGGCATTTTTACCTATAAACTTTTTCCCGCCGAAATAAGGTTGTAACTTTTCCGGAATTCTGATTGTGCCGTCGGCTTGCTGATGATTTTCCATAAACGGAACCAAAGCACGCGGTGTGGCAATTCCCGTATTGTTTAATGTGTGGCAGAATCTTACTTTACCGTCATTTCCGCGATAGCGCAAATTGGTGCGTCTGGCCTGCCAATCCGTAATATTTGAGCAGGAATGCGTTTCGCGATAGCAATTTTGCGAAGGAACCCAAGCTTCCAAATCATATTGTCTGTACTTAGGAGCGCCCATATCGCCGGTACAAACTTCCAATACCTGATACGGCAGTTCCAAATCCTGCAAAATTTCCTCAGAAATTTCCAACAGCTTTTTGTGCCATTTTTCGCTTTCCGCCAAATCATTTTTGCAAATTACGAATTGCTCGGTTTTGAAGAACTGGTGCACTCTTACCAACCCTCTGGTATCTTTTCCGGCAGCTCCGGCTTCCCGACGGAAACACGGCGAAAATCCGGCATACAATATCGGCAAATCCGCCTCGGTGAGCAATTCATCGGCCCGCAAAGAATTCAAAATCAATTCCGCCGTTCCAGACAAATAAATATCATCGGCCGGCATATAATAAATTTCATCTCTGGCAAACGGTAAATACCCTTGGTTATAAAGCGGTTTTTCTTTTGAAATTGCCGGCACCGTTATCAAGGTAAAGCCGTTAGCCCGCAATTTATCCATAACCATCATATGAATAGCCAGTTCCAACTGTGCCAAATCATTCTTAATCGCATAAGTGCGTGAGCCGGAAACTTTCGCGATTCGCTCCATCTCGCTCCAATCGTTAAATTCCATTAATTCCACATGGTCTTTAGGTTCAAAATCAAAATGCGGAATTTCTCCGACCTTGCGGCGCACTACATTACAACTGTCATCCGGACCGTCAGGAGAATCTTCACTAGGGTAGTTAGGCATTCTCAACATCAAATCGTTAAATTGTGCTTCCAATTCGCCCAACTTTTCCTGCTCTGCTTTCAGTTCCTCGCCGATTTCCTTACTCTTGGCAATAATTGCCGGACGATCTTCATTTGAAGCCGCTTTTATGGAATTGCTGAGTTTATTCTTTTCTTCAGCCAAGGCCTGAGAAGAAGTTTTCAGCTTATTCATCTCATAAAAAACACTAACCAACTCGTCAACTTTTTCCGGAGCAAAACCTTTTCTGCCCAAACTTTTTTTAACTTGTTCCGTATTTTCTGCAACAAACTTAATATCCAACATTTTAATTGCCTCAAAATAAATTAAACCTTGCTGAATTATACGTTTATTCTGCAAGATTACAACACAAATTTTCAGATTATTTAACGGATTTTCACCGCAAAGAAGATTTTTTGCTATTCTTCCGTATTATACACCGCATAGCGCAAGGCAAAAGAGCATTCGTTTTTAGTTCCGCACAAACAACCGCTTTCGGCAAAATCTTCAGGGAAAGGCAACTGCATAAAAATATCGTCCGGCTTTGCAACCGTTACCAACTGATACGGAATCTTATGCACAATGTGAGCCCGTCCTTTTTCATCAATAATCACCGAACGACTGTCTTTCTCATAATCTTCTTCAATATCTTCCCAGGCCGTATCCTTGCCGTCTGCATCAATTTTACCGACTGCCGCCGATACCAGACCGGTTTGCCCTTTGCTCCAATCAAGCGTTGCCAACCTTTTGCACACGCCTTTTGATAATCCCCGATAAGATACCTTGAATGTAGGTATTTTAACCAACGGATTTACCGTATCCAATTTGCCCGAATATGCGATTTCTATTGCTCCGCCGAAAATGTTCCGCAATTCACCGTTTTCTACCATTTTAGAAGGCAAAGCTCCGGACTTTATAAGTAATTCTTTCAAATCCCCTTTCGGATCTTGTATTGCTATCGTTCGTGCATTCCCCACCAATGAGGTTATTTGATTAACAATAATATAAGTCTGGCGAAGCTCGGTAAACCGCTTATAACCCGCAACTCCCCATTTATAACCGAAAAGCAGAATAAAGCAAATTGCCATAAACTTGAAAAGACGTTTGAATATCTTCCAGTTATATTCAACGAAATCAAAAATCTTTTCTATTTTTGACGGTTCTCTATACATATCAACCTATTCGCCCGTGACAATGTTTAAACTTTTTCCCGCTACCGCACGGACAAGGATCATTGCGTCCCACACCGGCAAACGTTTCTGCCTTGTTTTCGTCTTCTTCACTGGTAACCGCTCCGTCATGAACTGCCGACATTTTACGATTCTGTTCTTTTTCCATAGCGGCTTCCATCTGTTGTTGTGAATTGGTTTGAATAACCGTATGACAAATAACCACGGTAACCTTTTCTTTTAATATATCCAATAAATTTGAAAACATATTAAAAGCTTCTTTTTTATATTCGTTCAACGGATCTTTTTGCCCGTAAGCTCTAAGCACAATCGTATGCCGCATCAAATCAAGCGAAGCAATATGATCTTTCCACAGTTGGTCAAGAACCTGCAACAAAATACTCTTTTGCACCATCTTAACAACATCTTCCGGCAAAGTCTTTTCTCTGTCGGCTAAGCGCTCGTCAACTTCTTTGAGAATTTGCTCGCGTAACGATTCGCTGTCAATTTCCGGATTGTTGCACCAATTTTCTATCGGCATAACAAAACCGGTGGTTGACTGAATATCCTGTTTAAGCCCGGCCTTATTCCATTCTTCAGGAGAAGTTCCGTACGGAACATGTGCTCTGATAATCGGGGTTAAAAATTCATCGCGCATATCTTTAATGGTTTCGGAAACATCTTCCTGTTCCATAATTTCACGTCTTTCGGCATAAATGATTTTGCGCTGTTCATTCATCACATTATCAAATTTGAGCAAATCCTTACGAATGTCAAAGTTACGTTCTTCCACTTTTTTCTGAGCTTTTTCCAAAGCCTTGCTTATCCACGGATGAACTAAGGCTTCCCCTTCAGGCAATCCCAAACGTTGCAGAACATTTGACATTTTCTCCGAACCGAAAATTCTCATCAAATCGTCTTCCATGGATAAAAAGAACTTTGAAGTTCCCGGATCTCCCTGACGTCCGGAACGACCGCGCAACTGATTATCTATACGGCGGCTTTCATGACGTTCCGTGCCGACAATATATAAACCGCCGGCGGCAATAACTTTTTGCTTATCTTCCGCCACCTCGGCATCGATTTTTTTCTTTATCTCGGCGATTTGCTCCGGCGTTTCATCTCCTTTAAGCTGTTCTTTCAGCTTCATATCCGGATTGCCGCCCAGCTGAATATCCGTACCGCGTCCGGCCATATTCGTTGCTATGGTAATAGCTCCGGAAACACCGGCCTGTGCCACAATTGTAGCTTCTCTTTCGTGGTGGCGGGCATTCAACACTTCAAATTTTATGTCCGGCGCCGCCCGATGCAACAATTCCGCCACAACTTCCGATTTTTCAACCGAAGTCGTACCCACCAAAACCGGCTGTCCGCGCTTGTGCGCATCTAATATGGTTTGGATTATAGCCCGATATTTCTCTGCCGCCGTACGATAAATTTCATCTTGCAAATCTTCGCGTTTAACCGGCATATTGGTCGGAATTTCCACACAGGTCAAATTGTAAATATCATAAAACTCGTTTTCTTCCGTCATGGCGGTTCCGGTCATACCGGCCAGTTTCGGATACAAACGGAAATAGTTTTGGAAAGTAATAGACGCCAATGTTTGATTTTCCGATTGAATATCCACGCCTTCTTTGGCTTCCAAAGCCTGATGCAAACCGTCGCTGAAACGACGACCTTCCATAATACGACCCGTAAATTCATCAACAATAACCACTTTGCCGTCTTTAACAATATAATCAACATCTCGTTGGAACATTTTGTGTGCCCGCAAAGCGTTGTTTACATGTTGCACCAAATTTACATTTCCGATATCATATAAAGAACCCTCGTTAATCAAACCTGCGCCGCGCAAAAGTTCTTCAATATGTTCCATACCGGATTCGGTTAATGTTACATTTTTCTGCTTTTCATCTTTTTCATAATCGCTGTTATAAAGGCTCGGAATCAACTTGGAAACCGTAATATAAACGGCCGACGAATCTTCCGCTTCACCCGATATAATAAGCGGTGTGCGGGCTTCATCAATCAAAATTGAGTCAACTTCATCGACTATGGCAAAGTTAAAATCTCTCTGAACGCGCTCATAAAGGCTGAATTTCATATTATCGCGCAAATAATCAAAGCCTAATTCGTTGTTTGTGCCATAAACAATATCTGAGGCGTAAGCGGCGCGACGCTCGTTATCATTCTTGCCGTGCACGATATAATCAACCGACAAACCTAAAAAGCGATAAATTTGCCCCATCCATTCGGCATCACGTTTTGCCAAATAATCATTGACCGTAACAACATGCACTCCCTTGCCTTCCAAGGCATTAAGGTAAGCAGCCAAAGTTGCCACCAGGGTTTTGCCTTCGCCGGTTTTCATTTCGGCAATCATACCCTTGTGTAACACAATTCCGCCGATAAGCTGCACATCATAGTGCCGCTGTCCCATTACGCGTTTGGCTGTTTCACGCACCGTGGCAAAAGCCTCCGGCAATATATCATCCAAGGTTTCGCCATTCTTCAGCCGCGCACGAAATTCTTCGGTTTTAGCTTTAAGTTCTTCGTCCGAAAGCTTAATAAAATCCGGCTCCATATTGTTTATTTGATTTACGGTCTTATATTGTTTTTTCACAAAGCGATCATTCGCACTGCCGAAAATTTTACGAGCAATTTTTCCTAACATTGGTATTCCTTATATTTTTTCATATCCTATACTTAGTTTGATTAAATATTAAAGTCAATACTTTGCACAAAAGTTATAAACTTTATATTGAAATTTAAAATAAAAACGTTATTATGAGGCAAACTCATTAATAGGGAGGATATGATGAAGAAAAAATATATATTGACTGTTTCTGCCGTAGCAATTGTATTATTGGCCGGCGCCGTAACATATAAAGTTTATGCCGAAAGAAACAACGGCCTTGCCGCTGTGGTTAACGGTGAAAAAATTACCATTTCGGATGTTCGTCAGACTTATGACGCCAATCCGCAATTCCAGGCTCAGGTGCCGTTTGAAGAATTTTACGGTCGGGCTTTGGAAGTTATGATAAATTCCAAATTGGCTTTACAGGCTGCTACCGCCGCCAATATTCAAGCCACACCGGAATATCAAAAACAATTGGCCGCCGCTCAGGAAGAAATAGCCCGCCAAATGTATATTGAACGTGAAGTATTAAAGAAAATAACCGATGAAAGAGTTCAACAGATTTATGATCAATATGTCAAGAACTTCAAAAGTGAAAAAGAAGTAAAAGCCAAACATATTTTGGTTAATAACGAAAAGCTTGCCAAGGAAATTATCTTTAAGCTGAATAAAAAGAGAGCCACTTTTGATGCTTTGGCAAAGAAATATTCCAAAGATCAATCCGATTTAGGTTATTTTACCGCCAATATGATGGTGCCGGAATTTTCTAAAGCCGCTATGGCCATGAAAAAGGGTACTTATTCGCAAAAACCGGTAAAAACCGAATTCGGTTATCATATTATCTATGTGGAAGATATTCGCGAAACCAAACCTCTGCCGTTGGCCGATGTTGAAGAAAAAATAAAGACCAATCTGGCTCAACAGGGTGTTAGTGAGGTTGTGAAAGAATTGCGCGATGCCGCCACTATCGAAAAATATGATTTGGAAGGCAAAAAAATTGAAGAAACCAAAGAACCTGCAAAATAGTTTGTAAGTTTCTTCCGCAAAAAAGCCGCTTTTCAGCGGCTTTTTTTAACTCTTGGTCAAACCCTGCAATATTGCCTCAAAATCATCTCTTTGCGGCGAACAGATATAGGCGCCGATACTTACTTCTTCCGTATCATGAGGCAAATAGAACTTGCGTAACTGCTCAAAACAAACTCCGTCTGTGGAATAACTCGCAATATAGCACCCTTTTTTTCTTTTCAGCTTATACCATACTTTTTCAACCTCACCGTCCAACATGGCAGTCGCCAAATCGGAAAAACCGTCATTGGTTAAAGAAGATGCCAGCATTGCGCGATTATCACTATCATACATCAACGACATCTTGAACCAATTGTCGCTATCCACACGCAACATCAGTCCGCATTGGTCAAAATCTTTCATTTCCGGCGCATACCAAACTACATCGCAACCGAAATCACCGCCGGCATAACTAAAGAAAAAATGACCGTCATCTTTTTTGAAATCATGCCTGGCACAACTCCAAAAATCCGTACGATATTTAGCCGTAACATGCATTCCTTCATCATCAAAGCGCACTCTTTGCGGATCATTATGCCAATCAAATTCTTTTAAGGTTTCCAAAAGCATTAAAAACTCCTCACCGCATAGTTAACCATTTGAGAAGCCGCTTTATCCAAAACTTCATCTTTTTTCTTCGGCATAACAATTTGCAAGGTAATTATTTCATCGCCCTGACCGTTTTTGGTTTTTATGCCTTGCCCTTTAAGGCGCAATTTTTCACCGCTTGAAGAATAAGGCGGCACCGTAACCGCCACCTTGCCCCTGATGGTCGGCACCGTTATTTTGGCGCCTTGAATCGCTTCTTTTACCGAAATCGGCAAATCGAGCAAAATATTAAGATTATCGCTTTTGAAATAAGGGTGCGAATCAACGTTTATCGTAATCAAAACATCGCCGTTTTGACCGCCGTTCAAACCGTTACCGCCCATACCTTTAAGGCGCAAAGTCTGCCCGCTTTGCACACCGGCCGGTATTTTAACACTTATGTTTTTACCGCCTAAATTAACTTGCTTATCGGCTCCTTTAGCCGCATCCAAAAAATCAACGCGCATATTATATGCTATGTCTTGACCCTTTTGACTGCGCGGGGCTTTTCGACCGCCGAACTGCGAAAAAATGTCATCACCGAAAATTGAGGAAAAATCAAAACCGTTTCCGCCCTTAAATCCGCCGGAAAATCCCTCAAACGGATTACCGCCCTCAAATCCTGCTCCGCCGCCGTTAAAGCCGGCACCGAAACCGGTCGGCTTGCCGTCGGAATCTATTTCTCCGTTATCATATTTCTGCCTTTTTTCGGCATTTCCGATAATATCATAAGCATTGGAAATTTCTTTAAATTTATCGGCCGCACCTTTGTCCTCTTTATTCAAATCGGGATGATATTTGCGTGCCAATTTGCGGTAAGCAGACTTTATTTCCGCTTCCGTGGCCGTTTTGTTTACTCCCAAAATCTGATATAAATCCTTTACCATTTACAACTCACCTTCTAATGAGCTATATAGGAATTTTTTTATTTGCTTGCAAGGTCAACGCAATCAAAAGTAGCCCGTCTTTTATGATTTTTGTGCATATAGATATCACGGAGATAAGCATTTTTACCCGGATTTGTTTCATAGCAATAATGCGAAGCCAGTGTTGCCACTTCTTCTATTTTGACATCGGAATACTCATAGATAACATAATCCTTGCCCATAGCTTTTACCGTTATATTACTGCGATAAAAAGAATCACTCGGCGTTACCGTTTTATAAGAAACATATTCTACCGGAGCACTTTCCGTAACCGCTTCCACACCGATTACCTCTTCTTCCGGCATCATTTGCCCTTCATCCATATTCGGTCTGGTGCGACAAGATGCGCAAAGAACCGCCAACAATCCTATCAATACGAGTTTTTTCATGCTTCCTCTCTTTATAACCCACGGGTTATCTCTTTTATACTGAGGATTATAGCACTAACATATTAAGTAATTATTAATCCGCTAAAAGATTATAAATTTTCTTTCCCGCTTCATCCAAAATGCGAATGACTTCTTTATTTTTGGTATTACGTAATTTTTTGTTGGATAGTTTATCCATAATTCTTTGCATTTTCTGCGCATATTCCCGGCTGTTTGCCACCTTTGCGAATTCGTCCTGCAATTTTTCATCATCTAACTTAAAATCAGCCACTTCTTTTACTATCAATATATTACGTGCCGTACGTTCATCACCGTAGTTTTTGAGAGGGCTTCTTATGGTTTTCAACAGCAAATTATTTTCCATATTGCTTTTGTTTTCCTGATAGGTTTGCTCTGAAATTCCGCCGTAATCATTATACATTTCATCGGCATTTTCTCTCACCTGAGCAAAAGCCGAAAAACCAAACAACCAACAAACGGAAAAAAACACCGACTTTTTCATTATACCACGCTCCTTAAAAAAAACTTGCCTTAATTTGGATATATCATATATTAGCTAAAAAGCAAAGATAAATAGTGCGGAGCAGAAAAATGGTTAAAACTCTTTGGTCGCTTATGGATAATCGCCGCGGCAGTGTCGGACAGGCTTTGGGAATTATCGGCGCTCTTGATGCCAAAGATTTTCAAATTACGGAAAAAAACCTTGTTTATAATCGATTCGCCGCCTTACCTAACTGGTTGCGCGGCCGCAGTTTGTTCGGACTTACCTCTGAATCGCAAAAATTAATTTCCGCTCCGTATCCGGATTATGTTATATCAATCAGTCGCCGGACGGCTCCGGTTGCCCGTTATATCAAAAAAATGTCTCCGAAAACCAAACTCATTCAGCTTATGCACCCGGGAAACACCGGTCTGGAAGATTTTGATTTGGTAATAGTGCCGGAACATGACAGAAATAAAAAACACACAGCTAATGTTCGCTATATAATCGGTTGTCCGCATCGTATTACTCCGCAATATCTCTCTGTCGCCAAAGAAAAATGGCAGGATAAATTTGCCGAGTTGCCTAAGCCGCTTACGGCCGTAATTGTCGGCGGTGCCATAAAAAAGAAACCTTTTACCGAGGAAAACGCTTTGGCTCTCGGTGAAGCAATCAAAGGTTTTAAGCAAAAAACCGGCGGCTCTATTTTAATTACCACCTCACGTCGTACCGGCAGCGAAGCCGAAAAGATAATTATGGATGCCCTGAAAGATATTCCGCAATACACTTTCCTGTGGGGTGATACAAGTGATAACCCTTATGAAGGTTTTTTGGCTTGTGCCGATAATATAATCGTTACGGCCGATTCCGTTTCTATGTGTTGTGAGGCAACCGGCACCGGCAAACCGGTTTATTTATTTGTAGGCAATTGGCTGACGCCGAAACACTATCGTTTTGCCGATTCTTTATTGAAAAACAAGTGTGCCGTACTGCTCGGAGAGGCTGAAAACACTTCTTTCACGCCACAAAAAAGC
The DNA here is from genome assembly GCA_017958895.1 of Alphaproteobacteria bacterium. GTDB lineage: Bacteria > Pseudomonadota > Alphaproteobacteria > RF32 > CAG-239 > RUG410. The sequence goes on from JAGDBT010000123.1 coordinate 14,806, forward strand.
TTAAATGCCGCCGCCGAAATTGCCGAAATGATAAAAAATCTTTAATCAAAATTTATGCGCGGATCAACCAGAGAATAGGTTATATC
>JAGDBT010000012.1 GCA_017958895.1 Alphaproteobacteria bacterium
GCCTGCATCAGATTATGACCTTCCATTGGCTTATAAACATACATTGTAGAAAGTGACGGGACATCAAAGCCGGTCAACCACATATCAACGACAATTGCAATTTTCAAAGGATCCGAATTATCCTTAAATTTGCGAGCCAATTCCTCTTTATGTGATTTATTGCCGATTATTGCACGCCAATCTTCCGGATCTTTATTATCCGAGGTCATAACCACCGCAACTTTATCTTTCCACGCCGGACAAAGTTCCAAAATCCGATGATAAATTTTTAGAGCAATCGGGCGGGAATAAGCCACAATCATGGCTTTACCGGTCAATAAATTTTCGCGATAGTTCTCGTAGTGGTCCAAAATATCGCAAACAAGCGAATTGATTGTGTCGTCATCGCTTAATATTGTTTCCATTTGCCCGAGCTGTTTTTTACTCTTTTCAATAACTTCCGGATCGGCATTTTGCGCCATTAAATCATATTCAGCATCAATCAGTGGCAAAATCTCCGGCTTTAAGTGAAGTTTTATCACGCGGCTTTCATAATAAACCGGACGTGTTGCACCATCTTCCACCGCTTGTGTCATATCATAAATATCGATATAATCACCAAATACCTCTCGCGTATTGCGGTCATCCAGCGAAAGCGGCGTGCCGGTAAAACCGATATATGTTGCATTAGGCAGAGAATTACGAATAATTCGCGCTGTACCGACTTTGATATTTCCGTCTTTATCTATCTTTTCGCTTAAGCCATATTGCCCGCGGTGTGCCTCATCTGCCATAACGATAATATTGCGGCGTTCTGACAGTGGCTCGACTGATTCCTCAAATTTCTGCATTGTGGTAAAGAAAATACCGTTGGCTTTGATGCCGTCTAAAAGCTGTTTCAAATGGGCGCGACTGGTAGCCTGCACCGGTTCTTGGCGCAAAAAGTCTTTGCATTTAGAAAACTGCGTATACAGTTGGTCATCCAAATCGTTACGGTCTGTAATGACAACTATTGTTGGACTGTTTAAGGCACTTTGCAACAGATGTGCGTAAAACACCATAGAAAGCGACTTTCCGCTACCTTGCGTATGCCAGAACACACCGCCTTTACCGTCAGTTTGTGTCGCGTGTTTGGTTGATTCAATTGCTTTTTTAACCGCGAAATATTGGTGGTAGCCAGCTAAAATCTTTGCCGCTCCTTTGTTTTCGTTAGAAAAGCAAATAAAGTTTTTCAAAATATCCAGCAGGCGCGATTTTTCAAAAATCCCGTTAAAAAACGTGTCAAACTGCGCATATTTAGTGTTTTCATAAGAACCGTCAACCGTCTTCCACTCCATAAAGCGTGTTTCATCAGAAGTGATTGTTCCGGCTTTAGATACCGCCAAATCACTCATCACGCAGATTGCGTTATAAATAAACATAGATGGGATTTCGTGCTTATAGTTCTGAATTTGCCGATACGCTTCCGAAGCATCCGTTTCTTCACGTGACGGAGATTTTAATTCCATCAAGACAAGTGGCAAGCCGTTGATAAACAACAGAACATCCGGACGTTTTTCGCTGTTTTCAACAAATGTCCATTGATTAGCTACAATAAAAGAGTTGTTGTCCGGCTTTTCATAATCAATCAAATAAACCAGTGTATCGCGAGGTTCGCCTTTTTCGGTATAATGGACAGTTATGCCGTTTTGCAAATAATCCATAAACAACGCGTTTTTCTGCGTCAATTCGGCATTTTCAAAGTTTTTAAGCTTAAACAGAGCCTCGTTAATCGCCTCATCTGGCAATTTCGGATTGATTTGGTGGAGTGCATTTGTCAGCACCGGCTCATAAAGCGGCGAAGTAAAATCTCTATCTTCCACATCCGGCCCATAAACATGCGTATAGCCGAGTTCTTGAAACAGCTCTATAATCGAGTTTTCATACGCTTCTTCATTCACCGGATTTGTGTATGTCATTCGATATCCTTACTATTTTTTGCCTGTGGGTTTTTGTACTTGATCTTTAGATACTGTCGGTTTACTACGTTCAGCTCCACCAGTGAATTCTTTCTTCGGTGATGTAGGCTTGTTATTCTCTATCCCATTTGGAATAGAGTTAGATGTTTTTGGTAATGTAGGTTTATTTTTACCACATCCTTCGCATAAAGTTTGTTTATTTTCCATGTATTTGTATCCTTTCGTTTATTTTTTTGTACCTGAATTTTGTATGGGCTTTTTGGGAAGTGTTGGTTTAGGTTTTGATACTCCGGCAGTTTCAGCTTTTGAGGATGTTTTTACTGTTGTTGGTGGAACCACAAGCTTTACCTTTGTTACACCGCCGCAAAGATTTTTAATATTCATAATACTCATATCTTTTATCTCCATACAACCTATCTGTGCTTCATTATTTATTTTTTTTGATGTTAAATTGTAATTAGTATAAACAAAACAAAAAAAGAAAACAATTCCAATTATCA
>JAGDBT010000124.1 GCA_017958895.1 Alphaproteobacteria bacterium
AGAAGCGCACACGAAATTATGTTGGCGTTGCAATAGCAAATAACCTATAAAAATGCCGGATTTCAGTCCGGGATTTTTTTGTTGCTTAAGCTGATTTTTTTACAACCGGTTTAGCTTTAACCAATTTCGGTTTGGCCTCGCCCTTAACAACTTTTTCATCAATAATTATTTCGGTAACATCTTTTTTATCCGGAAGCTCATACATCCATTCCATCAGAATTTCTTCCATAATGGCGCGCAGACCGCGAGCTCCCGTTTTGCGATCAATAGCCAGTTCGGCCACGGCTCGCAAGGCCTCGTCAGTCATGGTCAATTTGACATTATCCATATTGAATAAAGAGGTGTATTGGCTTACCAAAGCATTTTTCGGTTCGGTCAGAACGGAAATCAGGGCTTTTTCATCCAAGTCGTCCAAAGTGGCTATAACCGGCATACGACCGGCAAATTCCGGTATTAAACCGTATTTAATCAAATCTTCCGGTCTGACTTCTTTTAATATCTGCCCGACGGTTTTTTCATCTTTTACGACATTGGCGCCGAAACCGATGGAGTTACTGCTTTCCGTGCCGTGTTTTTCAATAATTTTTTCCAAACCGGCAAAAGCCCCGCCGCAAATAAACAGAATGTTGGTAGTATCAACATGCAAGAATTCCTGTTGCGGATGCTTGCGTCCGCCTTGCGGAGGAACATTGGCAACTGTACCTTCAACAATCTTTAACAGGGCTTGCTGAACACCTTCGCCGGAAACATCACGGGTAATGGACGGGCCGTCATTTTTGCGGGATATTTTATCTATTTCATCAATATAAATGATACCGCGTTGAGCTTTTTCTATGTCATAATTGGCATTTTGCACCAGTTTCAGCACAATATTTTCCACATCTTCGCCAACATAACCGGCTTCGGTTAAAGTGGTGGCATCGGCAATGGCAAAAGGCACATTCAAAATGCGGGCTAAAGTTTGCGCCAACAAAGTTTTTCCGCAACCGGTTGAACCGATGAGAATAACGTTTGATTTGGCAATATCAACTTCGTCTTTTTTCGGGTTGTTCAAACGTTTATAGTGATTATAAACCGCCACGGCCAAAACCTTCTTGGCATAATCTTGCCCGATAACATATTCATCAAGAAATTCTTTGATTTTTGACGGTGTCGGCAAGTCATCACTCAAATTATCTTCGGTTTTGCCTGTTTCGTTTTCGTCATCAAGAGGTTCTTCTTCCATAATGGAATGGCAAACATCAATACATTCGTTACAAATATAAACCCCGCGACCGGCTACGAGTCTTTTTACTTCTTTCTGGCTTTTACCGCAGAACGAACAATGCAAAATATCATCGTCTTTATCACTCATTTCACACCTACTTTATTTCTTCACGGTTAGTTATTATGTGATCAATCAGACCAAAATCCAAAGCTTCCTTAGGAGTCATAAAATTGTCTCTGTCCATGGCTTTTTCAATAACCGCCAATTTTTGACCGGTATTTTGAGCATATATTTGATTTAAACGCTTACGCAAATCCAAAATCAATTTGGCTTGAATTTCAATATCTGCCGCCTGACCTTTGGCGCCGCCGGAAGGTTGGTGAATCATAATCTGCGAATTCGGCAGAGAATATCTCTTTCCTTTGGTACCGCCTGCCAACAAAAACGAACCCATGGAGCAAGCCTGTCCCACGCAAATGGTGGCCACATCACAAGAGATATATTGCATGGTATCATACATAGCCAAGCCGGAAGTTACCACACCACCCGGAGAATTTATATAAAGCGAAATATCTTTTTTCGGGTTTTCGGCTTCCAGAAACAGCAACTGTGCGCAAACCAAAGAAGAAACTTCATCGTCTACTTCACCGGTTAAGAAAATAATACGTTCTTTTAACAGCCGTGAAAAAATATCAAAAGAACGTTCTCCTTTAGGTGTTTGCTCAATCACCACAGGTACTAAGGAGGAGTCTAGAATTTGAGAATTATTGGTCATTTATTTCCCCTGTTTTTTAATCAATTTTTTGTATTAAAACACTTTTTTATAAATATTTCCAGTAAAATTACATGCAACCGTGAGTTTCTTTGGCATAGCGCGCATATTCCTCATAATAACGGTGCAGGCTTTGCTGAACCATATAGTTTACGCTGCCGCGCGGAAATTCACCTTTGGCATTGGCTTTTCCGGCTTTAACTCCGGTTAAAATTTCAATACCGTCATCAACCGTATCAATGGCATAAATCGTAAACTTTCCATTTTTTACGGCTTCAAGAATATCAGCTCTGAGCATTAAATTACCGATATTGGTACGCGGAATTATTACTCCCTGATTACCGGTTAAACCGGCATGTGCGCATACATCAAAAAATCCTTCGATTTTTTCGTTGACACCGCCGATAGGCTGAATTTCGCCGAACTGATTAATGGAACCGGTTACAGCTATACTTTGCTTTATCGGAATGCCGGCAATTGCCGAAA
>JAGDBT010000125.1 GCA_017958895.1 Alphaproteobacteria bacterium
ACCGCCTAAACCGGCTTTTCCGTAGTGGTCATAAGCGGCACGTTTTTGGTCGTCTTTCAGAACTTCGTAGGCTTCATTTATTTTCTTAAACTTTTGCTCTGCCTCTTTATCGCCCGGATTGCGGTCCGGATGATATTTCATAGCCTGTTTGCGAAAAGCCCGCTTAATTTCATCTTGCGATGCGTCTTTGTTTATTTCCAATAAATCGTAATATTCCGTATCAGCCATTTTAAAGTTCCTAACTAGCGTTTATGTAGGTTATTTAGGGTTTTTATTTTGTAAATGCAAGACTAAAAATAATTTTACGAATAAAAAAACGCCCTGACTTTCATCAGAGCGTTTTTTGGTGTATATTCCTGCCTTATTTAACTTCTTCAAAATCGGCATCAACCACATTATCATCTTTAGGAGCTTCGCTGGCAGAACCGCTGTCTGCACCCTGCTCGGCACCGGCCGCACCTTGTGATTGCTGTGATTTATACATGGCTTCACCCAGTTTCATGGAAGCTTGCATTAAAGCATCGGTCTTGGATTTAAGATCTTCCAAGTCCTCTTTTTCCATACTGGCCTTAACCGCATCAACCGCTGAAGTGATATTGGCCTTATCGGCTTCCGAAACTTTGTCACCGAATTCTTTGAGGTTTTTCTCAACTTCGTGAACCAAACCTTCAGCCCGGTTTTTGGCTTCAACCATTTCTTTCTTTTGCTTATCGGCTTCAGCATTAGCCTCGGCATCTTTTACCATCTTATTGATGTCCTCTTCGCTCAAACCGCCCGAAGCCTGAATTCTGATGGCTTGTTCCTTATTGGTAGCTTTATCCTTGGCCGAAACATTGACAATGCCATTGGCATCCATATCAAAAGTAACCTCAATTTGCGGCATACCGCGCGGCGCCGGAGGAATTCCCACCAAATCAAATTGACCGAGCAGTTTGTTATGAGCCGCAATTTCACGTTCACCTTGGAATACTCTGATGGTAACGGCGGTCTGTCCGTCTTCAGCAGTTGAAAAGACTTGTGATTTGCGTGTCGGAATGGTGGTATTGCGATCAATCAAGCGCGTAAACACACCGCCCAAAGTTTCAATACCCAAAGACAAAGGTGTAACATCCAACAACAACACATCTTTAACATCGCCCATCAAAACACCGCCCTGAATGGCAGCACCGACGGCAACAACCTCGTCCGGATTAACGCCTTTATGCGGTTCGCGGCCGAATATTTCTTTAACTTTTTCCTGAACTTTCGGCATACGAGTCATACCGCCAACCAAAATAACCTCGCTGATGTCACTGGCTTTCAATCCGGCATCGGCTAAAGCCTTTTGGCAAGGACCTGCGGTTTTTTCAATCAAATCCTCAACCAAAGATTCCAATTTGGAACGGGTTAATTTGATGTTCAAATGTTTAGGACCCGTGCTGTCGGCTGTAATAAACGGCAAATTGATTTCTGTTTGCGTTGTGGAAGATAACTCTATCTTGGCTTTTTCCGCCGCTTCTTTCAAACGTTGCAAAGCCAATCTGTCGGTACGCAAATCAATTCCTTGTTCTTTTTTGAACTCATCAGCCAAGAAATTAACAATACGTTGGTCAAAATCTTCACCACCCAGGAATGTATCACCGTTTGTGGCTTTAACTTCAAACACGCCGTCGCCGATTTCCAAAATTGAAACATCGAAGGTACCGCCGCCCAAGTCATAAACCACAATAGTGCCGGAAGTCTTTTTATCCATACCATAAGCCAAAGCGGCCGCTGTCGGTTCGTTTATAATACGCAAAACTTCCAAACCGGCAATTTTTCCGGCATCTTTTGTTGCCTGACGTTGTGAGTCATTAAAATATGCCGGCACGGTAATAACGGCTTTTTCAACCTTTTCACCCAAATAGCTCTCGGCATATTCTTTAATCTTTTGCAAAACAATCGCCGAAACCTGCGAAGGCGCATATTTTTCGCCTTTAGCTTCAACCCAGGCATCACCGTTATCACCGGAAATAATCTTAAACGGCGAATGTTCCTTAAACTTTTTGACTTCGTCAGAATCATAACGACGACCAATCAATCTTTTAATGGCAAATAAGGTATTTTCCGGGTTGGTAACCGCTTGTCTTTTTGCCGGATATCCCACCAAACGTTCCGTATCGGTAAATGCTACCATAGACGGAGTGGTTCTGGCACCTTCCGAGTTTTCCAAAACTTTTGCTTCTTTACCTTCCATAATGGCAAAGCAGGAATTGGTTGTACCCAAATCAATACCTATAACTTTATTACTCATTTTTTTAAATCCTCCTTTTTGCATTTCTAAAAATGTATATAGGAAGCGTTTTTTTTTGATGCAAGTATTTGGAAAATTTTTTTGCTAAAATTTTTGCATTATAAAAAAACTTGCCTCACTCCGCTTGATTTTTCAGGGCTTGAGGCAAGTTTATTTTTTTATCTTTGATTTTATTTTCTGACAATCATTGCCGTCAAATCGGCTTCCGAAACAACCTGTCCGTCAACTTTGCTGACACCGTGGAAAACAAATATGTTGCCTCTGGTTTTGGTCTTTTCCAAATACATCTTCAGCTGATCACCCGGACGTACCGGCTTGCGAAATTTTACTCCGTCAATAGACATGAAAAGCACACTGCAATCCTGTTCGGCATAATTGTCATCGGTACTCATCACAATACAACCGGCGGTTTGTGCCATCGCCTCAATTTGCAAAACACCCGGCATAATAGGATCATCCGGAAAATGTCCCTGAAAAAATCCTTCATTAATTGTCAGATTTTTCGTGCCTATACCTTTTAAACCTACTTCCTCGATTTCCAATTTATCCAGCAACAAAAAAGGATAGCGATGAGGAATCATCTTCATTATTTCTTTTACATCATATATTTTATTTTCAGACATTTTAACCTCTTTATTTCTTGGAATTTTTCTGCAAAAACGCCACCTGACGCATAAAATCTTTAAATGGAACACACGGACTGCCGATTACCACCGCCCCCGGCTCCACATCACGCATAACCCCGGATTGTGCGGCAATCTGCGCTCCGCTGCCTATATTCAAGTGGTCGGCCAAACCGACTTGTCCGCCTAAAATGACATAATCACCCAAATTACAACTGCCGGCTATACCGACTTGTGCAACAATCACACAGCCTCTTCCCAGTTTATCGTTATGGGCAATTTGTACTAAATTATCTATCCTGCAACCGTCTCCGATTACCGTATCGTCCAAAGCGCCTCTGTCAATACACGAATTAGCGCCGATTTCCACATCATTACCGATTATTACTCGGCCCAGTTGCGGAATACGATGGTGCTGTCCGTTCATAAATTGAAAACCGAAGCCGTCGTAGCCTATACGTGCACCCGGATAAATATAGCAATCATTACCTATCAAGCTATAAGCAATTGCCGCGCCGCTGCCGATACGGCAACGCGCACCTATTTTGCAGTCATGGTCAATAAAAGCATGGGCTTCAATAATACAGTTATCACCTATTTCAACATTGTCGCCGATTACGGCATAAGCACCGACATAGCAGTCTTTTCCGATTTTGGCGGAAGCGGCTATTCTAGCACTGGCATCTATACCGGCTTGCGGCTTTCTTTCGGCATACATATATTCGTTGAGCTTAATAAAAGCCACTTTCGGATTATCGCTCAA
>JAGDBT010000013.1 GCA_017958895.1 Alphaproteobacteria bacterium
GCACCTTCCAAATATTCCCCGAATTTAATTACCAAGCGCGAGAAATTCATCTCTTTTTCGTCAGAGTTAACGGTGCTTGAAAACATCAAAGGCACATTAAAATCTTTATCCAAAACCTCTTTATTCATCACAATATTGATGAAATCCGCGGCATTATTGGAAGTTCCGCTGAAATCTCCCTTAAAGGTTTCACTGCCGATATTAAAAATTCCGTCATAGCGAACATAACTGTCGGAATTCGGATGTGTAATGGCGAACTTTACCTCCGTATCTTCCAATTGTGAAATACTGTCAATACTGAAGGCCAAACCATAACGATCATCATCTATCATAAAGTTACAGTCCAAGCGATAAGGTCCGCTCAAACTGGCCGCTTGCACATCCGTATTAACATTAGTCAAATCAAGAGAAACATCGTATTTTTCTATATTTATGTGAACCAGCGAGTTTTTAAGGTTAAAGCTTTGAAAACTGACATCTTTTATGGCCTTACTTGCTTCTTTCTTATCAGATTTAAGCTGCCAGTTGCTCTCATTGTTTTTATCATAATTAAACCATACTTCAACTCCGCTCAAAGACAAAGAGCTGATATCAGGCGTACCTTTTAATATTGATTTAAGAGAAACCGAAGTTTCCAACTGCTCTATAACCGCCAATTTTTCGGAAGTCTGTTGATTTATAATTTCAATATCTTTAGCCGATAACCGAGGAATCGGAAAAAGAGAAACATCCAAATCTCCCGAAAAAACAATCTTCCGACCAATAATTGAAGAAAGTTCATCAGCTAATTTACCTTTATGTTGGTTCCAATCCATTTTGCACGAAACATACCACGCCGCTCCGCCTAAAGCCAGAATAACAATCAGCAAAAATATCAAAATTATTTTTTTCATCAACGGTTTCTCCTCATTGACATTAAGATAAACTTGACTTTTAATGTATATTATTCATACAATAAATCAACAGTTTTTTTATGTGCGAGGTAAAAAATGGAATATTTGCAAAAACTTTATGATATCGCCAAGCAAACTCGTCTTAATGCCTATGCTCCGTATTCGGGATTTAAAGTCGGCGCGGCAATCCGCACCGATAAAGAAAATATATTTTCCGGGTGTAATATTGAAAATGCCTCCTATCCTTGCGGAATATGTGCCGAAGCCGGAGCAATTTCCGCCATGGTTGCCGCCGGTGACCGCAAAATAAAAGAAATTTTGTTAATTGCCGATACAAACTGCATTCTGCCTTGCGGAAACTGTTTGCAGAAAATTGCCGAATTTTGTGAAGCTGGTACCATTGTATATTCCGCTGACTTAAACGGCATTGTCTCGCAAAGAGCCTTTAGCGACCTGTTACCTTTCGGTTTTAGCGCCGATGATATAACAAAATCCCCGAAACCGTAATCTGCCGCAATAATTATAAAGGAGAGCAAACAGTGTTACCTCAGGAAATTATCAGACTTAAAAGAGATAAGCAAACTTTATCTTCTCGCCAGATATCCGGCTTTATTAAAGCTATTATAAAGCAAGAGGTTGACGATGCGCAAATTGCCGCCTTTACCATGGCCATATTCTTAAACGGCTTAAACAGTCAGGAAACCATTGACTTAACTCTGGCTATGCGGGATTCGGGCGA
>JAGDBT010000126.1 GCA_017958895.1 Alphaproteobacteria bacterium
ATCATAACACTGTCTATCATAACGTTATAAGTGTTCATAAAATAGAAAGTCACGGCATTTCCGATTAAAATAAGCCCAATCAGAGGCTTTACCAACCATCTGAAAATAAAAAACAAACAAATAACAAAGGCACAACCGGCAGAAATAACTAACGACCAAAAGCTAAAATTGCAGGCAATCAGATTAAGCCCTGCCAAATAAAGCGAAAACACCAAAATTATCCCGAATATGCCTGTTTTGAACAACTTATCTTCCATAAAGTTAATTCTCCTTTGTAGCTTCTCTCAAGTATATCTTAGAGGCATTTATTTTTTTTACAAACCTTTTTTGCAAAATATTCTCGTCATTCTCACTTTTTTTGTTGATTTATCCTTATTGTACTTCTATATTATTGGCAATAAAAGAGGGATAAAATGAAAAAACTTGTAAAAATATTCGGATTGGTCGCTGTAATAATATCGCTTTTTGTTGCTCCTCTGCGAGCAGAAGAAAACGATGATTCCGCTTTGGAAACTTATAATCGTGCCATGTTTAATTTCAATTCCGTTTTGGATCATTATATTATCAAACCGATTGCCAAAGGTTATCGGGCCATCACCAACGGTTTTATCCGTGAACGCGTACATGATTTTTACGCCAACTTAAAAGAGCCGGTATCCATGATAAATCATACCTTACAGGGCAATTTTGCAGACTCGGGAAAATCTCTCGGTCGTTTTGCCGTAAATTCCACATTGGGATTGTTGGGAACTTTTGATGTGGCTTCCGGCTGGGGACTGGCCGATAATAAAACCGATTTTGATAAAACGCTCGCAAAATGGTGTGTTCCGGATGGTCCGTTTATCGTGTTGCCGATTTTAGGTCCGAGCACTCCGCGTGCCACCGCCGGAACGGTTGCCGATATGTTTGCATCCCCTACTTTCTGGGCTGATTATTACGCAACCTTCGGTAATGATTGGGAAAAATACAGTTTCTACTATGGTATCACCGCACTCGGTTTTATCAGCCTGCGTGAAGAAAATATAGAACTTTTGGATAATTTGACCGCTAATTCGGTTGACCCGTACAGCACCATAAAATCGGCTTATATACAAAATCGTTTGAAAATCGGTTCCTGCTCTGATAAAAATGCTCCACAGACCGCTGCAAGTTATGATTTTGATTTTGAAGACGAAGACTTTTAAGAAAGGACTAATATAATGAAAAAACTTTTCGCGTTCGTTTTTACCGCCTTGTTGTTTTCGGTTTCCGTTGCCCGAGCCGATGTTGACTCGGCAAAAGCCGAACAATTTATCAAAAACGTTACGACTCAGGGCATTGAGGAACTCATTAACTCCGATGTTTCCGAAAAAGTAAGACAAGAACGTTTTACCAAGCTTTTTAATCAGGATTTGGATCTGGATTTTATCGGCAAATTTGTTCTCGGTCGCTATTGGCGAACCGCCACGCCGAAACAACGCGATGAGTTTATTGATGTTTATCGCAAACTCAACATTCAAACCTGGTCGCAACGTTTTAACGAATTCAAGGGTCGCCACTTTGAATTTATCGGCACGGAAAAGTCAAAATCTGCCGATCAGTTGTTCATAAACACCCAAGTTCCGATGAACGAAGGTAATCCGGCCTCCGTAAAGTGGCGCGTTAAAGATACCGACGGTGCTTTGCGCATTGTTGACATCATTATTGAAAATGTCAGCTTGGCACAAACCGCTCGCAGCGAATATACCTCGTATATTCAAAAATCACCGGATGGTGTTGACGGACTGATAAAAGATCTTAAAGCCCGATTAAAATAATTTTTTGCTATTGCTATTTGCTATAATATCTGCTATATTGTGAACAACATTTGCGGAGTGTGCGGTTTATATGATTGTTGACGGCAATAACAGTAAACAGAGAAACATCATAATAAATAAATGTTTTTACCAAACCACGGTAAAAATAATGCAGTTTTTTGCCCAAAAAGGCAGCGGCGATTTTGCCAATAAAACCATTGAGGTTATAGCGGCCTATCACGATGTGGCGCAAAAAAAGAAACGCAATAACTTTGATAAAGATTACAACACAGCTTTTGAAACCATCGACGATGCCATAAAAAACGTGGCTAATCAGGTGTTTTATGTTTATGGCGCGGAAAGCTATGAAAAAGCCTATGATTCTTTCCGTAATTACAATTATGTGCAGACTATCCGCAATCAACTGCACAAAAAGTAAACTGTGTACCGTTAAAATTTTCCGTTGTTAATTGACATCTTTTGTTCAATAATAAACCATCTTAAGTAATACGGAGAGATGGTTATGGAACAGGTTTCGGTTATAGGTTGCGGCCGTTGGGGTACTTTTTTGGGCTGGTATATGGCAAATTATTGTCACGCGGATACGGTTTTAATGTATGATATGCCAAATTCCCCTACTTATCTTCAGCTGCTAAACGAACGTAAAAACGATTATTTGACGCTCAGCGACAATATGTTATTAACCTCAGACATTCAAGAAGTCTTGAAAAATGATTTCATTATCATATCCATAAGTTGCCAGAACTTGCGCAAATTAGCCAAGCAACTCAATACTTATAATCTCGACGGCAAAACCTTCTTGCTCGCCATGAAAGGCTTAGAAGAGCCGTCTGCCGAAATTTTGGCCGATGTTTTTGCTCAGGAAGTAAAACAAAATGTCCATATCGCCACCTTAGGCGGCCCGGGACATGTTGAAGATTATATGCGTAAAGTTCCTTCTGCCGCAGTTATCGACAGCTTTGAACATGAAACTCAAGACCGCGTCATCAAGCTTATGCACAGTGACTTAATTCGCCTTTATTACGGTTCCGATATTATCGGCAATCAGGTCGGGGCGGCACTTAAAAACGTTATCGGCTTGGCTGCCGGAATTTTGGACGGTCTAGGTTGGTACGGGCTCAAAGGTGCTCTGATGGCTCGCGCCCCTATCGAGGTCGGCAGATTAATAAAATTCAAAGGCGGAAACCCGGAATCCGTTTACGGACTTGCGCATTTGGGAGATTATGAAGCCACTCTGTTTTCTCGTAACAGCCACAATCGTATGTTCGGTGAAAACTTTGCCAAAGGTGAACCTTATACCAAACTGGCCGAGGGAGTTGATACTTTGCGCGCCGTTAAAGCTATTGCCGACAAAGAGCATATAGATATGCCTATTTGCCAAGCCTTATATAAGGTTATATTTGAAAAGGCCGACATCAAACAGACTATCAGAGAACTCTTTGAACGTTCCTTAAAAAAAGAATTTTAATTTTCAGTGTTTTCAAACAACAAAAAAGCGTTATACCCGAGAGTATAACGCTTTTTTTATTTTCTCATTGCAGAAATTATTCTTCTGCAGCGTCTTCTATTGCCGCAGCGGCAGCCTCTTCCTGAGCGGCTTGTTTCATTTCCAGAATTTCTTTATCGTTTTGGGCGGCAACCTTACGCAAAGAACGTAAAACACTACCCGTACCGGCCGGAATCAAACGACCGACGATAACATTTTCTTTCAAGCCTTTCAGGTCATCAACTTTGCCTTCAACAGCAGCTTCCGTCAACACGCGAGTTGTTTCTTGGAAGGAGGCAGCCGAGATGAACGACTTGGTTTGCAGGCTGGCTTTGGTAATACCCAACAATACCGGATCGGCAACAGCCGGGTTACCGCCTTCTGCAATTACCTTTTCGTTTTCAAGCTCGAAAACATCTCTGTCCACTTGTTCGCCGAGCAAGAATGTTGTGTCGCCCGGAGCCGTAATTTCAACTTTCTTCAACATCTGAGAAACAATCACCTCAATGTGTTTATCGTTGATGTTTACGCCTTGCAGACGATATACGGCCTGAACTTCCTGAACCAGATATTCTGCCAATTTTTCAACACCCAACACACGCAAAATATCATGCGGTGCCGGTGTGCCGTCAACCAGCAAATCACCTTTCTTGACCTGGTCGCCGTCTTGAACTACCAAACGACGTCCCTTCGGAATTAAGTATTCGACAGGTGTTCCTTCTTCAGGAATAACGGTAATACGTTGTTTGGCTTTATAATCTTTGCCGTATTCCACCATACCGTCAACATCGGAAATAATCGCCGGATCCTTAGGACGACGAGCTTCAAACAACTCGGCAACCCTCGGCAAACCACCGGTAATATCCTTAGTCTTAGTGCTTTCTCTCGGAATACGGGCAATAATATCACCGACTTTTATTTCATCACCGTTATCAACGTTCAGCACGGCATCTACGGAAAGGTAATAACGAACTTCCTTACCATTATCCATTTTCACCGCTTTACCTTTGGCATCTTTCAAGACGATACTTGGTTTCAATCCGGCATTGGCAATCGGACCGGACTGCCAGTCAATAACCATTTTGGAACTGATACCGGTTGTTTCATCCATATTTTCTTTCATGGATACATTCGGAATTAAGTCAACCAACTGAGCAATACCAGCTCTTTCCGAAATAACCGGTGTCATAAACGGATCCCATTCGGCAACTTTCTGACCCTTGGAAACTTCTGTTCCCTCTTTTACCAAAACTTTGGCGCCGTAAGGAATGTGATGGCGCGATTTTTCGCGTCCCTGACTATCCTCAATTACTATATCGCAGTTACGTGAAAGAACAATCAAATCTCCGTCAGAATTTGTTACATAGTGAGTATTTTCCAACTTAATGATACCACCGAAAGGAACTTCAATGGTTGATTGTTCGGCTGATTTTGAAGCCGCACCGCCGATATGGAAGGTACGAAGAGTTAACTGTGTACCAGGTTCACCGATGGATTGAGCGGCAATAACACCGACCGCTTCACCGATACTTACCGGAGTACCTCTGGCCAAATCACGTCCGTAACAAGCGGCGCAAACACCGTGTTCGCTGGCGCATGTCAAAACAGAACGGATTTTAACCTGTTCAACACCGGCTTTTTCAACCTTCTCCACATCTCTTTCATCAATCAGTTTGCCTTTTTCTACCAAAACTTCATCGGTATTTTCCGGATTAAGAATATCTTCGGCAGCGGTTCTGCCCAAAATTCTCTCACCGATGGAAGCGATAACATTACCGCCGTCCACAACCGGACGAACAATAATACCGCGTTCCGTACCGCAATCGGTTTCGGTAATTACCACATCTTGTCCCACATCAACCAAACGACGGGTCAAATAACCGGCGTTAGCTGTTTTCAAAGCCGTATCGGCCAAACCTTTACGAGCACCGTGAGTGGAGTTAAAGTATTCCGACACCGTCAAACCTTCTTTGAAGTTAGAGATAATCGGTTGTTCAATAATTTCACCCGACGGCTTGGCCATCAAACCGCGCATACCTGCCAATTGGCGCATTTGTGCCGCACTACCGCGGGCGCCGGAATCGGCCATCATAAATACGGAGTTATATGAGCCGTGGTCAGGCTTAGAAATATTCTTCATCATCTCATCAGCCACCTTATCGGTACAAGCTGCCCAGATATCAACGACTTTATTATATTTTTCGCCCTTGGTAATCAAACCGTTTTGATATTGCTGTTCAAATTCCTTAACCTGAGCTGAAGTCTCATCAATCAACTTTTGCTTGGAAGCCGGAACAATCAAATCGTCCTTACCGAAAGAAATTCCCGATAAGCAAGCGTATCTGTAACCCAAACTCATAATGGCATCAGCCATAATACAGGTTTCTTTGCCGCCGCAAACACGGTAAACTTCATCAATAATCTGCGAAATTTGTTTCTTCTTTACCAAACGGTTAACCAAAGAGAACGGTACACCCTCTTTCTTAGGCAAAATATCTGAAACGATAATGCGTCCCGGAGTTGTATCAACTATTCCCTTATGGAATTTACCATCATCTCCGACATATTCCATACGGCATTTGATTTTAGAGTGCAAATCAACCGTTTTGGCATTCAAAGCCAATAAACATTCTTCCGGATTGGCAAAAATACTGCCTTCACCAATCATACCGTCTGCTTCATAAGTCAGGTAATAAATACCCAAAACCATATCTTGTGACGGCACGATAATCGGCTTACCGGAAGCCGGAGACAATACGTTGTTTGACGACATCATCAAAACACGAGCTTCCAACTGAGCTTCAATTGACAACGGAACATGGACAGCCATTTGGTCACCATCGAAGTCGGCGTTAAATGCCGTACAAGCCAACGGATGCAAGTGAATAGCTTTACCTTCAACCAACACCGGTTCATAAGCTTGAATACCCAAACGGTGCAAAGTCGGAGCACGGTTTAACAATACCGGATGCTCTCTGATGACTTCTTCCAAAATATCCCAAACTTCCGGACGTTCTTTTTCTACCATACGTTTTGCCGCTTTAATGGTTGTTGCCATTCCGTACATTTCCAATTTGGAATAAACGAACGGTTTGAATAATTCCAAAGCCATCTTCTTAGGCAAGCCGCACTGATGCATTTTTAATTCCGGACCGACGGTAATAACCGAACGACCTGAATAGTCAACACGTTTACCCAACAAGTTTTGACGGAAACGACCTTGTTTAGCTTTGAGCATATCGGCCAAAGACTTAAGCGGACGCTTATTGGTGCCGGTAATGGCTCTGCCTCTGCGACCGTTATCAAACAAGGCATCAACAGATTCCTGCAACATTCTCTTTTCATTGCGGATAATAATATCCGGTGCATGCAATTCCAACAATCTCTTCAAACGATTGTTACGATTGATTACACGACGA
>JAGDBT010000127.1 GCA_017958895.1 Alphaproteobacteria bacterium
AATATAAATAAAGCTACCAATATATTATCAGCCAGCCCTTTACCGAATAAGGATTTATCCTTAACTTTACCTTTGCGGGAAAAACGTCCTTCATAATCATGCCTTAACGGTGAAGAGACATATTCCGTATTTTGTTTTATACTATCTTTTTCTTGCTCGTTCATATACATATCAGTTGTCCAATTTTTCTCTGATTAACTTATTAACAATTGCCGGATTGGCTTTGCCTTGCGAAACTTTCATAATTTGACCCACAAACCATCCGCACAAATTGGTTTTGCCGCTTTTATAGGCAGCCACATTTTCCGGATTATCCGCTATTATCTTATCTATGATAGCTTCAATTTCTGCCGTATCGGTAACTTGTTTTAATCCCTTTTCCTCAACTATCTTTTCCGGATTTTCGCCCGTTTCCGCCATAATTTCAAATACATCTTTGGCCGTTTTACCGGAAATTACATTCTTACTCACAAGTTCTACCAACTTACCCAAATTTTCCGCCGATACCGGACTTTGAGTAATATCCAAACGCTTTTTATTCAACATGGCAAAAAAATCACCCATCATCCAGTTGGCAACCTTTTTCGCATCATGCCCCTCGGCCGCTTTTTCAAAAAATTCGGCTGTTTCTTTATTTTCGCAAATAACCATGGCATCATAAGCCGTCAAACCGAGCTGTTCAACAAAACGTTTTTTCTTTACATCCGGCAACTCTACCATTTCTTCTTTGATTTTGTTGATATATTCGTCAGTCAAAATCAGCGGTTGCAAATCAGGCTCCGGAAAATAGCGATAGTCATCGGCATATTCTTTTTTGCGCATAAACTTTGTTGTGCCGCTCACCTGATCAAAACGACAGGTCTGTTGTTCAACCGTGCCGCCGCTTTCATAAATTTCCACCTGTCTTTTGGCCTCAGACTCAATAGCCTGCATCACAAATTTAACCGAATTAACATTTTTTATTTCGGCTCTGTTACGCAAACTCTGTTCTCCGAGCGGTCTTACCGAAATACTGGCATCGCAACGCATTGAACCCTCGTCCATATTGCCGTCGCAAGTTCCCAAATAACGGACGATGGAACGCAATTTTCTTAAAAAAGCTCCGGCTTCTTCCGGCGAACGAAAATCCGGTTTTGTAACTATTTCCATCAAACCCACACCGGCTCTGTTCAAATCAATAAAACTCTTGGTCGGGCTCAAATCATGAATAGATTTTCCGGCATCTTGCTCAATATGCATTCTCTCAATACCTATTTCTCTGGAAGTACCGTCACTCAAATCAACAGTTACGATTCCCTCTCCCACCAAAGGATAACGATATTGCGTAATTTGATAATTCGTAGGCATATCCGCATAGAAATAATTTTTGCGTGAAAACTCCGAATAATTATTGATTTTGGCATTCAAGCCCAATCCGGTTTTAACCGCCTGATGCACACATTCACGATTTAATGTAGGCAACATTCCAGGCATTCCGGCATCTATAAAAGATACGTTTGTATTCGGTTCATCCCCGAATTCGGTTGAAGACGGGCTGAATATCTTGGATTTGGATATAATCTGACAATGTATCTCCAAACCGACTACAACTTCCCATTTATTGTTTGCTGTCTCTATTATATATTCGGCCATCTTATTTCCTTTCAAAATGTGTGTCTTCTTCTATTTTGGCCGCTGTTTTCAAAATAGTGGCTTCATCAAAAGGTTTACCTATAAGCTGAATTCCCCTCGGCAATCCGTCTTCGGAAAGAGAAGTCGGTACGCTTATTCCCGGTAATCCGGCCAAATTTAACGATACGGTAAACACATCATTTAAATACATATTGATAGGATTTGCCGCCATACTCTTATCACCTATCGGAAAAGCGGTTACCGGAGAAGTCGGAGTTAAAATAACATCGCATTTTTCAAAGGCCGACATAAAATCATTATAAATCAAACGACGCATCTTTTGAGCCTTCAGATAATAGGCATCATAATATCCGGCCGATAACACATAAGTTCCGATCATTATACGACGTTTAACTTCCTTGCCGAAACCTTCCGTTCTGGTATTTCTGTATAACTCATCCAAACTGTTGCCGGTTTTTCTGAAACCGTAACGCACACCGTCATAACGGGCCAAATTAGATGAAGCCTCTGCCGGAGCCAACACATAATAGGTAGCCAAAGCATATTTGGTATACGGCAAAGAAATTTCCACCACATTGGCGCCTCTTTCTCTTAAATATTGAGCTGTTTTATCCCAATCCTTCGCCACATTTTCATCAAGCCCTTCCGGACGATATTCTTTAGGCATACCAACCGTAAGACCTTTAATATCTCCTTGCAGAAAACTTTCATAATTCGGAACATCCAAATTGCATGAAGTTGAATCCTTTTCATCAAATCCGGCCATACTTTTCAACAAAATTGCGGCATCGCGCACATCTTTGGTAATCGGACCTGCTTGATCAAGCGATGAAGCAAAAGCCACAATACCGTAACGCGAACAACGTCCGTAAGTCGGCTTTATACCCACACAACCGCAAAAAGCGGCCGGCTGTCTTATTGAACCGCCCGTATCCGTTCCTGTGGCCGCCGCACACATATTTGCCGCCACTGCCGCCGCCGAACCGCCGGACGAACCTCCCGGCACCAGTTTTTCATCTTTGCTCCACGGATTGATTACCGGTCCGAAATAACTGGTTTCGTTACTGCCGCCCATAGCAAACTCATCCAGATTAAGTTTGCCCAAGAAAACCGCTCCGTCATTTAACAAATTCTGTGTAACGGTTGACTCATACGGCGGTATAAAATTCTCTAAAATTTTGGAAGCCGCGGTGGTGCGAATGCCTTTAGTGCAAAACAAATCTTTAACACCCAACGGAATTCCTTCCAAAAATCTGTTGGAACCGTTTTGATAATGCTTGTCGGAAACTTCCGCCTGAGCCAAAGCCTGTTCGGCACTTTCTGTAATATAGGCATTATAATGTCTGCCCTCTTCCATTTTTTTCAAGTATGCTTTGGTAACTTCAACAGCCGAAACTTCTTTTTTTTGCAACAAATTCAAGGTTTCGTGAACCGTCAATTTCGTTATATCCGTCATTTCTTTACTCCACAACTTTAGGAACGGCAAAATAATCATATTCCGCAGCCGGAGCATTTTGCAAAACCTCATCTTTGCAATTGCCGGCCGTAACTGTATCTTCCCGCATTCTGAGCGATAAATCATTAACTGAAATCAAAGGTTCTACCTCATCGGTATTAACTTCATTAAGCTCCTCAATCCAATTCAAAATCTTATTGAATTCCTCTTTAGTGGCCTCAAGCTTATCCTCCTCAACTTTCAGGCACGAAAGAAAAGCCACCTTTTTAACTGTTTCATTATCAATAGCCATACCAACCTCTTTTTTTACATACCAAGCTTAAACGGCAATAATACTGTATCATATTGCCACCGTTTGAAAAGCTTTAAATCTCGGATATCAACACCGCTTTCTGCTGCAATTTTTTGAATATTGACATTACGTCCGTAAAATAAATCCCGCAATTTTTCCGCAAAACTCTTTTGCTGAGGGAATATCGCCTGCTTATATTTGGCATCTTCAGCCAGCCCTGCCAATTTTTTTGCTTCAAATATTGCTTCATCAAAACCGCCCAACATATCAATAAGCCCTAACTCAAAAGCTTGCGCTCCAGTCCACACTTTTCCTTTTGCCACCTCATCAATATTTCTCGTAAGATGGCGATTTTCCGCA
>JAGDBT010000128.1 GCA_017958895.1 Alphaproteobacteria bacterium
GCACCAAAAACAGACTGTAAAGAAAATTGTATAAAGGTTTTTTGAACATATTTTTCTCCTTGCCGGTTTAAATAATAACGACAAAAAAATTTTCAACAGTGAAAAAATATAATTGATTTTTGTCAAAAAAAGTGTATGATATGACAAAGTTCAGGAGATTTTATACAATGCAAAAAGAGAACAACGGTACAAGTATTGAATTTTTAGGCGGCAACAATGAATATCGTATCGGTGCCAACAGCATTATGATAGAACACACCGAAAAAGGCAAAGAAGTTAAAAGAATTATCTTGGATATAGGTGCTCTGTTTCCGCCGGATTGGGTTCATTATGATGCCGCCATTCCGGATATGGCAAAGTATTTTGAAAATCCGTATAGTGAAGTAGAAAAGCCGATAGACGGTTTGTTTATTACGCATTGTCATGAGGACCATATCGGAGCATTGGTATATTTGGCCGCCGCCAAATATAAGTTGCCGAATGAATACAGCAGCGGTTTTACGCGTGATTTTATTCTTTCGCAAATGCAAAAAAATAATATTCCGACCGAATTTATACCGAACAGCGTTGCAATCAGACAAGGCAACACGGTTAATATTACCGATAATTTTAAGATTTCACCGTTTAATGTTTCGCACTCCACGGCCGGAGCATTAGGTTTTCATGTTTTAACAACGGAAAACGGCAAAAATTTATTCGGCGGAGTTTTTTCCGGAGATTATCATCTGGGTAAAGTTCCGTTCGGCGAGGGTTTTGATAAAGAGGCTTATAAGGAATTTATAAGCGATAAGTTTGTTTCACATATTTTTGTGGATTCAACATCGGCAACTATGTCGGCCGATAATGTTGTAACTTTTGACCAAGCGGTGGAAAATACGGTCAGAGAAGTGAAAAAACATCCGGAAAAACAGGTGTTTTCAGCGGTTATTGCGCGCAGTGTGCAAAATTTGGCCATTGATTTGAAAGCCGCCAAAGAAACCGGTCGCACGGTTTTGATTGACGGCAAAGGTTTGCGCCAAACCTTTAATATTTTGCAATCAAGAGTAAGAGGTAATGATCCGAAACTTTTGGAAATTTTCGGTATTGAAGACGGCAAAAACTTTGATTTCAATGATTTTGTGTATAAAGCCGACAATGTGGAAAGTGCAGACGTCTATAAATATTTGGAAAAATATTCGCCGAGTGAAAGATATATGATTATAAGCGGTGCTTTTGCCGAAGATAAAGAGGGAAGAAAATCTTCTCTGGTTTTGATGAGTGAGCAGAATAAAGTTTCTTATGACGGCAACGGCAA
Organism: Alphaproteobacteria bacterium; assembly: GCA_017958895.1. Taxonomy (GTDB): domain Bacteria; phylum Pseudomonadota; class Alphaproteobacteria; order RF32; family CAG-239; genus RUG410. The sequence goes on from JAGDBT010000128.1 coordinate 1,295, forward strand.
AGTAAAAGGCAAAGGTTTGAGCGGACATCCGATTTTTACGGTTGACAGCAATACTTTGTTTATGTTGCGGCAAAGACCGATAGAATCAATAAACGGCGATAAGCATCGTGCCATGGTAAATCGTCTTTTGGCTCTGGGGCCGGTGGTAGTCTTAAACGGTGATACACCTGATACCAAATATCAAAGAACGGGCCACGCCAATAAATCGGAAACCGAAGAATTTATAAAACTGACCATTGAAAATTGCGCCAACAGTAAAGATTTGTTATCGGGAAAACAAAAGGTCCATATTGTGGCCATTCACGGTGATGTGGAACAATTAAAAGCCAATGAAGAAAACTTTAAGAATGAGCAAACTGAAACCATGCTGTGCATGAATTCCGATAAAATTACGGTTACACCGGAAGGTTGTGAAAAAATTTCGGGAAAATCGTTTGACGAGCAAAAATGGATTTGTGTTGAGGCCAGCAGCAGTACCGGTTTTGGTTATAATGATATCTTTGTCTTTGATTTATGCGATAAAAATTTTGTAAAAATCGATAATTTATACACGGTGGTTAATGTTAATGTAAAAGCTGGCCGACGGGCGGTAAAGGAAAACATTTATCAGATAAATAAAGCGTTGGATAAGGCATATGAATTGGAAGAGCAGGGAATTTCCGCGTCAAACATAGAAATCAGACGGCAAATTCGCGGCGGCAAAAAAGGGCATATGGTAGAGTCTTATTCCTACAGTGAAATTAAAAATCTTCGCGACAATAAATCGAAATCAAAAAATAAAGGCAAATTCAATCGTCAGGGCGGAAAAGGCCGCGGCGGCAGATAAAAATTTATTCGTTAAGTCTTGTTTTTTTCCTTTAAATGTTTTATTGCATAAATAAAGAGAGGGATTTTTTATGCAAACAAATAAAGATGGTATAAAAATTTATGGTCCGGAAGATTTTGCCGGAATGCACAAGGCCGGAAAAATAGCTGCCGAATGTTTGGATTATATAACCGATTATGTTAAAGTCGGCATAACAACCGGCGAATTGGATGATTTATGCTTAAAATTTATGGAAGAGCACGGAGCGACTTCGGCTTGCTTGGGATATCACGGTTATCCGAAGGCAACCTGCATTTCCATAAATCAGGTTATTTGCCACGGCATACCGGATTATGAAAGAAAATTGGCAGACGGAGATATTTTAAATATTGATGTAACAACCATTGTTGACGGTTATTATGGTGATACAAGCCGTATGTATTTTGCCGGCAAGCCGAAAATAAAAGGCAAACGTTTGTGCGATGTTACCTACGAGTGTTTGATGCGCGGCATTGAGGTTGTAAAGCCGGGAGCGCATTTCGGCGATATCGGGGCGGTGATTGAAGAATATGCTCACAAATACGGTTATTCGGTGGTTGATATGTTTTGCGGCCACGGGGTGGGCAAAGTTTTTCACGACGAGCCGAATGTTATGCACTGCGGGGTTAAGGGAACAGGGCCTGTTATGGAAGAAGGCATGATTTTTACCATTGAACCGATGATAAATATGGGCAAAAAAGATGGTGTTGTGCTTTCAAACGGTTGGACGGCGGTTACTTGTGATCATGCTTGGTCAGCACAATTTGAACACTCGTTGGGAGTAACAAAAGACGGTGCGGAAATTTTTACCGCCTCTCCGAAAAACTTAAACAAACCCCCTTATAAATAAACCGAAAAGGTACATAGATGACTACACAGGCTGAAGAAAAACCTTTATATTTGGGACACAGAGCCAGATTAAAAGAACGCTTTATGGTTGATAACGGCGCAAGCATGCCTGACTATGAACTTTTAGAATTATTGCTGACAATGGCCATTCCGCGTCGCGATGTTAAACCGTTGGCCAAAAAGTTGATTAGCAAATTCGGCAGTTTGGGAGAGGTTATTCAAGCGCCGGCAATTCGTTTGCTTGATGAGGCAAAATTGGGAGTTAATACGGTGGTGTTGCTTAAAGCCATAGCCTCGTGTATGTCAAGAATCACTTATGCCAAGTTTGCCGATTCAGACGAACCGATTATTTCCAGTTGGGAAATGTTTGAAGATTATTGTTGGCAGATTATGGGTTGCAAAGAAGTTGAAGAATTCAGGGTTTTCTTTTTTGACAATGATTTGCATTATAAGGGCAGCAAACTTTTAACGACCGGTACAATAAACAAAGTTTCGATACATCCGAGAGAAGTGGTAAAAGCGGCATTGGAAAATAACGCGGTTAAGGTTATTTTGGCACACAATCACCCTTCAGGAGAGCCGAAACCTTCGGAAGCCGATAAAAGGTTGACAAGAGGAATAGAAGAACTGGCTGAAGTAATGGATTTTGAGTTATATGACCATGTAATAGTCGGCAAAAACGGAATATTCAGCTTTAGAAATGCCGGATATATAAGGCCCAAAAAATACGAAAATAATATCTAAAAAAATACTTGCAAAATAAAAAAGTATAGTGTAAATATACACATTGTTCGGGGTGTAGCTCAGCCTGGTAGAGCGCTTGGTTTGGGACCAAGATGTCGCGTGTTAGAATCTCGTCGCCCCGACCACAAACAAAAGAAGCCACCATTTTTGGTGGCTTTTTTTGGTTGTAGATTGCGTGCAATAAGGTGCTAACACGCGAAGAAGCGCGCGAGGATAAAAACAACCTCTAAATGTTGTTTTTACCACAAGCGGCGAAGTTTTGTTAATAAGCAAGCTAGCGTGAGCGAAGCGCGGCGAATTTACAAAACGAGTGACCGAAGCGAAGTATAGCGAGCGCAAGAGCGCGAGCTTACGAAGCAAGACCGGTGAGTAAGCGCAAGCGAGACGGGAGTATCGCCGCATAAAGCCGACGCAGCGGCGCAGATTTTTTTACAAAAAAATCAAGCCAATCTCGTCGCCGTAATAATCAAAACCACGATGTCTTTGTCTTTTGAAATTCCGTAAATCCGCTTGATTTGTACTAAAACGCCTGAAATCGTAGCGGAAAATAACTCTCTTTATAATGCTTTGAAATTACGACATAATTTCGCTATATCTCGATTTTTGTTCCAAAATGTGCCATATACTGGGGAAACATATCCCAAAGGCGAAACCGGATACATTTAAATTAATGCCGTAAAAACAGTTAA
>JAGDBT010000129.1 GCA_017958895.1 Alphaproteobacteria bacterium
AAACGAATTTCGGGCAAAATAAAGGCAAACATAATTTGATTGATAGTCTTACCAATTTAAGTTATAAAAATCGCCGCTCCAAATTTTTTAAAGAGGAACTTTACCAGGTTCTTAAAATAATGGATAAAACGGACTTATCCGATGATAAAATGCTCGGTTCATGGGCCGGTGCGATGGGGCATTTTCAATTTATGCCGTCAACCTATAATCATTATGCGGTTGATTATGACGGAGATGAAATTCCGGATATTTGGGATTCTTTTCCTGATGCTTTGGCCTCGGCAGAAAACTATTTAACCAAGCTCGGTTGGAAAACCGATGAACCTTGGGGTATAAGGGTAAAATTACCTTGGGATTTTGATTTTGATAATGCCGGTCGTAAGGTTACGAAAACCGTTAAAGAATGGAGCAAAATAGGTGTAAAGACTTTTAATGATGAAACATTGCCGTTTGATGAGGATTTGAAAGGCTCGATTATTATGCCGGACGGCAGAAAAGGACCGGTATTTTTGGTGTTTGGCAATTTTAAGAGAGTTATGATTTGGAACCGTTCCGATAATTATGCCATCGCCGTGGTAACCTTAGCCGATTATATTGCCGATGAAAATAAAAAATGGACGGAGATGCAGGCTGAAGATCAATATCCCGTAAATAATGAAGATATTTTGGCCGTACAGAAATTTTATAATCGCACACAACGCGGAAAACTCAAAGAAGACGGTAAATTAGGGCCTAAAACCAGAGCGGCCGTTAGAACTTTGCAAAAGAAAGCAGGCATACCGGAAGACGGATATCCGGACTATTTGTTATTATCAAAAATCAAAAAAGGCGATAAAATTTCGCAAAAGATGCCGATTCCGGTAAAAAAGCCGAAAAAGAAATAGGAATAAGTAGATAATTGTTCTTGATGTCAGGGCAAAAGAGGAATAATCTTTTGTCAGTGTGTTGATAATGCAAAAGTAGTTAAAATGAAGAATATATCATCAGTTTTTTTGATTTTCGGATTTATGGCCTTCTTAAACTCGTGTACAACGGGAACTCCGGAATTGGCCGGGCTTTCTCCGCAAGCTCAGGCAAAGATAATCAAAGAATACGGAGGCGTTTATAAAGTTGGTAATCCTTATAAGATTGCGGGTAAATGGTATTATCCGAAAGAAGATTATAAATATTCGGAAGTGGGGGTTGCTTCCTGGTACGGAGAAGATTTTAACGGCAAACTTACGGCCAACGGCGAACGTTATAATATGAATACCTTAACGGCGGCCCATCGTACTTTGCCGTTGCCTTGCATAGCGAAAGTTACAAACTTGCAGAACGGTCGTTCGGTGGTTTTGAGGGTTAATGATCGCGGTCCGTATGTTAAAGACAGAATAATTGACTTATCAAAACGCGGTGCCCAGATTTTGGGATATATGGGACAAGGCACGACTAAAGTAAGAGTTGAGATTATGGCCGCCGAAAGTAAGGCTTTGAAAGAGGCTATGTTAACCGGAAAAGTTTCAGACGAAACAAATGCTTTGTTGGCAAATCGCACTCCGGCGCATTCTTTGTATGAATCTTCGGCGGAACGAATTAAAATTTCCGAAGAAATAGAAAAACAGGAAGAAGCGGAGATTTATGCAAGTGTAGGAGATAAAAAAATCTCTTCCGGTACCTATAAAGCAACCGGAAAAACGGTAGAGCCTGCAGTTTACGGTTCGGCCGCTTCCAAGGACGGAGAAATTCGTTCGGCAACTCTCGGGGTTGTAGGTTCGGCGGTAAAGGTTAGTGAAAACAGCGGTATCTATGGCTCGGCCGCTCAAAATCCTAATAAAACCGATACCACAAAGCAAAACGTTAAAGAATACAAATAATTGCCGGGGTATTATTACATTCAGGCCGGTTCGTTCTCTAATTATGCGTTGGCCCATAAGCAAAAAATTCGAGTTGCCGAGTATGGTAGTGCCCACATTGTTCCGGTAACGGTAAACGGAACAAATTATTATCGGGTATCCATGGGACCGTTTGATAAAGAAGAAGAAGCAAAAGTAGCGGAAGCAAAGTTGAAATATTACGGAATTAAAGATACAAAAATAGAGAAAAAATAGGAGAAAATCATGCGTTTAAAATTTTTCGGATTATCTTTGTTGATTTGTTTTTGGTCAACACTTTTGCAAGCCGCTGATTATGAAACAACGGCTAAAAATGCCGTGTTGATGGATTTTGCAACCGGAGAATATTTATATGTAAAAGATGCCGATGAGCCTGTTCCTCCGGCTTCTATGAGCAAGCTGATGACCATTTATATTTTGCTGGATAAAATCAAAGAAGGCAGTATAAAATTGGATGATGTTTTTTCCGTAAGCGAAAATGCCTGGAGAAAAGGCGGTGCGGCAACCGGCGGCTCAACCATGTTTTTATCTATCGGCGATAATGTGAGCGTAGAAAATCTGATTAAGGGAATAGTTATTCAATCCGGAAATGATGCTTGTATTGCGGTGGCTGAAAATATCAGCGGTTCAGAGGAAAATTTTGCTGCTTTAATGAATGAAACAGCTCAAAAAATAGGTTTGAAAAACAGTAAATTTGCCAATTCAACCGGCTTACCGCATCCGGATCAGAGAATGTCTGTGGCAGACTTAGCAATTTTATCCAGACTTATAATCAAGGACTTTCCGGATTTATACCACTATTTCAGCGAAAAAGAATTTACCTATAACAATATTCGTCAGGGTAACCGCAATCCTTTGTTATATACCATGGACGGAGCAGACGGTTTGAAAACCGGACACACCGAAGAAGCGGGATTTTGCCTGGCCGCTTCCGCTACAAAAGGCGATCGCCGTTTAATAGAAGTTATGACCGGAATGAATAGCAATAAAGAACGTTCCGATGAAGGCGAAAGGTTGATGAATTGGGGCTTTGAGGAGTTTGAAAATCAGGTCTTATTCGCTGAAGGACAAATTGTGGCCTCGGCAAAAGTTTGGTATGGCAAGCAAGACAAGGTTAATTTAGCGGTTTCTGAAGAAGTTTTGAAAACGGTCCGCAAAGATAAGGCCTCAGAGATTAAGTCTTCGGTGGAATTTGATGAACCGATTACGGCTCCGATTGTTGCCGGACAGATTTTAGGAACTTTGAAAATAGAAATTCCCGATGCCGAAACACGTGAGATACCGCTAAAGGCTGCGGAAAATGTTGATAAGCTGGGATTATGGGGAAGATTTTGGGCAAATATAAAATTCTTTATATTCGGAGCAAAGTAAAATGAAAGGTAAGTTTATAACCTTTGAAGGCGGAGAGGGTTGCGGAAAATCAACGCAAGTGAAGTTGTTAAACGGATATCTGCAAAATCGCGGTGTTGATACGGTTTTAACCAAAGAACCTGGAAGCACCGAAGAGGGCAAAGTTTTACGCAATCTTTTGGTAACGGGTGATAAAGATCGTTTTGATTCGGTTAGCGAATGTCTTTTGTATTATGCGGACAGACGTTGTAATCTGCAAAAGGTAGTGTGGCCGGCCTTAGAGCAAGGTAAATGGGTGATTTCCGATCGTTATGCCGATTCTACGGAAGCTTATCAATACTATGGTTACAATAACGGCATAACTCCGGAAATGTTGAATGAATTATATCACATTGTGGCCGGTGATTTTAAGCCTGATTTGACACTGATTTTAGATATTGATCCGCAAATCGGCAGGCAACGTTCTTTTGCCAAGGCTGAAAATATGCAGGTTAAAGAATTGCGTTTCGAGAGCCGAGAATTGGAATTTCATAATAATCTGCGCCGCGGTTTTTTGGAAATTGCCAAGCGAGAGCCGGAAAGATGTGTGGTTGTTAATGCCGATCAAAGCATTCAAAATTTGCACGATGAAATTGTTCGGATTGTGAATGAAAGGCTGAAAATTTAATGTCTGAACCTGAAGTTATCACACCTCGTAATAACAGTTTTATTTTAGGTCAGGAAGCGGCCGAGGAAACTTTTCTGCGCGCTTGGAAAGGTAATAATATGCACCATGCCTGGATATTAAGCGGGCCGAAAGGGGTGGGAAAAGCCACAATGGCTTTCAGAATAGCCAGATTTTTGTTGTCTTATGACGGTGAAGATAAAGAAAAGCAAAATTCACTTAATATCTCGGAAAACAGTAATATTTTTAAACAGGTGGCCGGTGGTTCGCATCCTGATTTGCTGGTAGTGGAACGCGACTATATAGAAACGGACAAACGCAAACTTATTGCCTCAATTCGCAAGGGAGAAGTATTGTCTCCGGAAGACATGGCGGAGTTAAAGAAATCGGCCTTTATCAGAGTTGATGAAATTCGTAAAGTTAATGATTTTCTGGCCAAAACTTCGTTTAGTGAAGGATGGAGAGTAGTAATTATAGACAGTGCCGACGATATGAATAAAAGTGCGGCGAACGCTTTGTTGAAAATCTTGGAGGAACCGCCGGCGAAAACGGTTTTATTGCTGATAAGTCATAATCCGGGAACATTGTTGGCAACAATTCGTTCCAGATGCGCCAAATTGCCGCTTAAAAGACTTTCAGATAATGAAGTTGCCAGTTTGTTGAGACGTTATCGCAGCGATTTAAATGAAAATATGATTGCCAAATTGGCGGAGTTGAGTGAAGGCAGCATCGGAAAGGCCATTTTATATGCTGATGTTGACGGACCGAAAATTTATAATGATTTGGCAGAAATTATATTGCGAAAGCGCAATTTTTCTTTGAATAAAATGTTGGAATTTTGTGAAGATGTAGCTGCTGATGCCGATAAATTCAGTATTTTACCGGCATTGTTTACCAAATTGCTGAAAGAAAATTTTTCGGAATGTCAGGATAAAGAAGCCTTATATAATCTGTGGAATGATAGCCGAAAAATGTTTGAAGATTGCGATAATATCAATATGGAAAAAAGAGTTATGCTGATTAATCTGCTGAATGAATTGTGCAAGGTGCTTTAATGTTTACGGATAGCCATTGTCATATAAGTTGTGAAGATTTTTCCGCCGACAGAGAGGAGGTCATTTCTCGGGCTCGGGAAATGAAAGTGGATTACATACTTGATGTGAGCGATGATATAGCTAAAACTGCCGCAATAGTCGAGTTTTGTAAAAAGCATAATCATATATATACCACAGTCGGTGTTCATCCTGAAATAGCCGATAAATACCCAAATCTCAAAGTTGAGGAATTGTTGAATTCGGCATCTTCGCCTTATGTGGTCGGAATAGGTGAGTGCGGGCTGGATTATTTTTATAATTCCGATATCAAGGATATGCAGTTAAAAGTGTTTGATGTCCATATAAAAGCGGCACAAAAAAGCGGATTGCCGCTTATTGTTCATAGTCGCGATGCCGATGAAGATATGATTAACTTGCTGAAAAATGCTTATAAAAATGCTTCGTTTAAGGGAGAATTGCACTGTTTTTCTTCTTCTAGAGAACTGTGTCGTGCGGCTTTGGATATAGGCTTTTACATTTCGGCATCGGGGATTATAACTTTTAATAAAAGTGAAGAATTGCGTGATATATTCAAATATGTTCCGAATGAGCGATTGCTGATAGAAACCGACGCGCCGTATTTGGCTCCGGCTCCGCATCGCGGCAAGCGAAATGAGCCTTCCTATGTGGTTAACACGGCGGAAATGCTTTCTGAAATCAAGAAAATGCCTGTTGAAGAAATTGCCCGAATAACCACGGATAATTTTTTAAGGCTGTTTACAAAGGTAAAACAAAATGACTAAGGTGATTATTTTAGGTAGCGGTGCGGCATCAGGTGTGCCTTCAATAACGGGAAATTGGGGAGTTTGCAACCCGCATAATCCGAAAAATAACAGACGGCGAGCGGGAATATATATTGAAGAAAATAATACCGGTATATTGATTGATACTTCCTGCGAATTAAGACAGCAGTTGTTGGATAATAAAATAAAAACTGTTGACGGAGTTTTATACACACACACTCACGGCGACCATTTGTTGGGAATCAACGACTTACGCGGTATCACCAAAGAGATGCACCACAAAGGGCTTAATATTTATGCCATAGATGCGCAAATAAACGATATAAGAAAGCATTTTCCGTATGTTTTTATGGATGCAACGGATGTACAAATAACTCATCGTCCGGAATTGATTGCCAATGTTATCAATTATAACGAGAAATTTAAGATAGGTTCGTTTGAAATTATGCCGTTGGAGTTTCAAGGTCATCCGGTGGTAACAACCGGTTATGACATTGATAACGGAAAAGTGGTTATAATTCCCGATTATAAAGTAATTCCCGAACATACATTGGAATATTTGTGCGGCTTGGAAATTAATCTTTTGATTATGCCGTTGACTTCCGTCAAAGCGCGTGAGTATCATGCCGGTATGAGCGAAAATTTGAAATATATCGATAAGATAGGCGCAAAGCAGGTTGTTTTTACCCATATGTCGGGAAGTTGTGATTATGATGAGGTTGAAAAGATGACACCGGAAAATATTCATCCGGCTTATGATAATATGATGATTGAAATTTGAGGAGAGAGATATGTTGTGTATTTACCATATAGCAGACCATGACGGCAAAGGTTCGGCCGCGATTGTAAAGAAGAAGTTTCCGGAAACCGAACTTATGGGCTTGAATCATGATATGGAAATCCCTTATGACGAGATTGAAAAGCACGATAAAATAGTGATTTGTGATTTTGCTTTGCCGGTAGAATATATGTTTGATTTGAACAAAAGAAAAGATCTTACCTGGATTGATCATCATGTGTCGGTCATAAACGAATATGAAGAAATGATGCAAAGCGGGAAATATGAACCGATAAAAGGTTTGCGTCGTATAGGTACGGCGGCGTTGGTGTTGACCTGGGAATATTATTACGGCGAAAAGCCGTTGCCGGAAGGTCTGAGACTTTTGGGACTTAACGATATTTATGATTTACGTGACAGACGGGTTCGTCCTTTTGAATATGCCGTTCAAACTTACGGAGTTAATCGCCCGACCGATAAGATTTGGGAACTGATTATCAATAACGAAGCAGATATCAAAGAAATGGTAGAAAAAGGAAATGCCATTCTCTCTTGGGTCAGACATCGCAATTATCGTTTGGTTCGCGGTATGGCCTTTGAGAGCGAATATAAGGGGTT
>JAGDBT010000130.1 GCA_017958895.1 Alphaproteobacteria bacterium
AATTGTGGTTTCGGAAGGTGTTAAAACCGAAAAGGGTGAAGCCGTAACCAGTTCGGTAAATATGGTTGGTGAAAAAATCAACGGCGGAATAGGCGATTATTTGAGCTCTTTGATTAATGCCAACTACAAAGGTTTTCAAACCCGTGTTACCAAATTGGGACATGTTCAACGTTCCGGCAATCCGACTGCTTTTGACAGAGAATTGGCAATTGTTTTCGGTGCGGAAGCCGTACGCTTGTTATCAGAGGGGCAAACCAGTCGCATGGTAGCCTTGACGGAGGGTAAAGTCACTTCGTTTGCTTTGGATGAAGTTGTGGCAACCGGTACAAAGGGAATAGATGCCGACAGCCCTTATGTTAAGGCGGCCATAGCCATCGGTATGTATGTAGGCGAAGTAAAATAAAGAAATGTTTTAAACAAAAAAAGACGCCCTGATAAAGAGGGCGTTTTCTTTTTTTATTACTTATTAATTAGGCTTGAGCTTTTTTAGCTTCAATAGATTTTTTAATTTGTTTGGCTTCAGGAGTCAACTTTGTGTTGGAAGTTGAAGTCAAATAACTGTCCAAACCTCCGTTGTGTTCAATAGAACGTAAGGTTTTGGAACAAATTCTTAACTTAAATACCTTATTCAGCGCTTCACTGAACAAAGAAACAACCTGCAGATTCGGCATAAAGCGACGACGAGTTTTATTATTGGCGTGGCTTACACTGTTGCCGCTCATAACACCTGTGCCTAATATATCGCATTTCTTAGACATTTTTCAATTCCTTAAACTAAATTTAACAATATTGTTGCTAGTTAATACATTCATTTGGTTGACAAGTCAAGCAAAATTATATAAAAAGTGAAAAAATAATTATGTACCCGTAGATCAATTGGATAGATTGTCAGCCTCCGACGCTGAAGGTTGCGAGTTCGAGCCTCGCCGGGTACGCCATTTCGGTACACCGTTTGCAAGGCGGTGTTTTTATTTTATTGCAAACCTGTCAATAATCATAAACTTAGAACTTGCAAGATTATCCGCACAATGATATTTCTTAAATAAAAAGGAGAGAAAGCATGAGATACTTGGCGATTTTTTTAAGTGTATTGCTGTTTGGTTTTGCGGTTGAAGCGGCAGAAGCAGATATGTCGGCGGCCAAAAAACTTATTTCGGCGGGCAATGAAACCGCACTTAATTCTCTGGTAGGCAAAGGTTTTGATGTTAATTCACGTGATGAAGAAGGAAACACAATTCTGTATTATGCAATGCAAGAATCCGCACCGCTCGGAATTTTGCGAATTTTAATCGATAACGGTGCCGATGTTAATGCGCCTTCCGCTCAAAACGGCATGACTCCTCTGATTATAGCAATTTCAAAAGCGGAAGAGATTCAAAAACAAACGGCCTTGCTGTATGAACAACAGGGAACGGTTAATAACGAAGAGAAGTTGAAAGAATTTATTACCGAGCAGCTGAAATATGCCCTGGCGGCCGTTAAACTTTTGGTTGAAAAGGGGGCTGATGTAAATCAGGAAACCCCGCAAGGAACGCCTTTGATGAGTGCCGCGGCAAATGCGTGGAATTATGATATAGTCGATTTTTTGCTGGAATCCGGAGCCGATGTTAATCAGCAGGACCGTAACGGCAGAACGGCTCTTTTTTATGCTTCGGCCAATGACTGCAACAAAATTATAACCCGACTTATGACGGCCGGAGCCAATATAAGCATACGCGATTTTAATAATATGTCTTATATGGAAGTGAATACTCCGGACTTGTTGAAAAATGTGAATTAAAAAGATTGACTATTCTTGGCGAATTGCAGTGAAGGCGGTTTCCCAACCTTTGTTGTGGGAGGCCGCTTTTATTTTGCGAATATTGCCGGAATCTTTTACAAAATTAAAAGTTATTTCCGGCAATATATTATCGTCCTTCATACCCACATAATGCACCTGTTCGAAAACGGCATATTCATCACGGTAAGATGCCAAATCTTCCGATTCGGAAAGCGGTAAAACATCATGAGCGGTCACCCAACTCGCAACATCAAGATTTCCGGCAACGGTAACTAATTTATGAATATGCAAGTCCGGATATTTTACGGCCAATAAACCTGCCACCTGTGCGCCTCCCGAAAAACCGACTATGGTCAGAGGTTCTTTATCGGCAAAACTTTTTATGGCCTCGTATTCGGCAGTAAGAACTTCTGATGAAAAACGGGCGGTTGACCAATATTTCGGAGAACATTTATTATCTTTAACAAACTGACAAGGTCGGGCCAAATATATCACATTTGCATGCGGATCGCCGAAAGCTATTTCTCTAAGCAGAGTTCCTTTCGGAGTGGGGTTTTGTGAAACTCTTCCACTGGCGGTAAAGGCACGTCCGTCGCCCTCAATATAAACTTTGAAGGGTTGATTTCGGTCGCTGATTTTTTGCCACGAGGCTATTTTAAAAGTGGAAGAATTTATTTCTTTATAAACAAAACTGTCGGGTATCTCCAAGGTTGCGCAACCTGTGAGATTGATGGCCAATAAAATTGCAAACAGTTGTTTCATTTTAATACATCATCATGTTATACTTCAGATTTGACGGAACTTCGTTTTTACCCTGTCGGGCATCGCCCAAATATGATAAAGTATAACTGTAAACCAAAAAGCCGTAAGGGTTTAAGATTTTATCTTCCGGACGTTTGAAACGTAAACCGCTGTCATATCCGACGCGCATGGTAGCTTGCCAGATATCTACTTTCGGCTTCGGATTGTTTTTGGTAATATCATAGGTTTTGAATTGCACCATCCACATGGAACGGGTTACATGTTTTATCCAAATAATTTCTACATAACGTTGCAGGCCGATGGTCTTGAATTGCTCATCAACACTGGAAACATCTTTGGATTGAAATTCCTGAAATACCTGATTGGTGGAATACCAATACAAAATGGAATTTTTTCTCCATCTGTCTTTCATTTCGGCATAATCTTCCGTAACCGTATAACGCAGAGTTATATAATCACGGATATATTGTTCGGCAATCAAATCACCGGCATGATAGAATTTTTCATCTTTTTCCAGCAATTCCATTTGGTTAAGATTGTTATTTATGCGAAAAAGTCGAGGTTCTACATGAAAACTCGGTAACATCATATATAAAATGCAGGCAATAACCATATTAAGACAAATGCTTAAACAGGTAACAATTACCAAAAAACGTGATGTCCACAAATAACGTCTTTCCGGAAAGGCATCAACATGCACGCGTTCCGGAAAACGGCCCAACATGTCAGGCGATTCTTTTTCTCTGTATTTAAATAGTGTTCCTAATATTGATACCATCTTAAATCTTAACCTCTATTTTACGAATATAGTTTATGTTAAAAGAAAAAGTGTAATAAAATGTTAATTTTTAACGATTATTATAACTTCAGAAAATTGACAAGTAAAGGACACAAATATGAAAAAATTGCTTTGTTTAATAGCAGGCATGGCGGGCGTTATTTCCTGTGCAAACAAAAATGCTCAACAGTCTGTTTTTCCGGAAAGTGGTCCGGATGCCGCTTATTATTCCGATTGGGATAGCGCCATCCGTTATGATACGGATATGCAAAACATGTATGCCAAGGCTCCTACAAAAATAGAGAAGCCGATTGATATGTATATGGTTATGGCACTGGCGCTTAAAAACAACTATACCGGCAGAATGATGCGCTATCAGGAAAGCTTGCTTAAAGCAGGACATTCAACTTATGCGGCTTTGCCGGAAATTGTTTCCAATGCCGGCTATATTAACAATAACTATAATGAAACCAGTCCTGATTTGAAAGTTGCTTGGAATATTTTGGATATTTCAACACTTTACTTTATGAATGCCGATCCGATGCTCAGACAAAGCGTTGCCACGGAAGAAAGCCGTAAAGTTATTCAAAATATTGCTCAGGAAGCTCGCGTTCTTTACTGGAAAGCTTTAACGGCACAACGTTTGTTGCCGGTAATTGACGATACCATTGAACACATTACCTTAGACGTTGATGAAATGAATATTAAAGCCAAAGAATTGGCTCAAGAAGGTAAAAATCCGCCGACCGAAGATTTGGTTAAAAAACGTAAATATATGGAAGCGGTTCAACAGCTGTCCAATTTAAAACGTGATATGGAAACCGCACACGAAAATTTGGCTTCTTTGATGGGCTTGCATCCGCAAACGCAATTCAAGTTGGTCGGAAAAGAATACGGCAATTTCTCGTTGCCGGAAATTAAGTCTAATCTGGCGCGTTTGGAATGGCTGGCTTTGACCAACCGTCCGGAATTAAAAGTTCATAATTTAATCAGCAAAACCGATGATTTGGATTTCATTATCAGCAATTTCCGTAATGACAACGATAAAAATTATAAAGATAACCCGAATCGTTACAGCAAGCGTTGGTGCAGTGCGGCCAAAGAAGTTTCGATGTCGGTTTATGAAAATAACAGTCGCGGTTTGAGTGAACAGGTTCTCGGTGATTTGAGACGTCAACGTATGACCTCGTTGGTTTTGAATCAGGTTTATATCGCTTGGGCTCGTTATACTTCAGCGATAGAAGATTATCAAATTGCCATGGAAATTGCCGGTACTTCGGAAAATATTGCTGAAGATGTAACCTCGGCAAACGGCAGTCATGCGGTTAAGAGCCAGTTGGAAGCGGCTCGGGCAATTGCCGATGAGGCCAAAGCTTCTTTGGCTTATGTTGACCTGCAGGATGCCTTGGGTGCTTTATATTCAACCATCGGTTTGGATGCGGCTCCTTATTATATGATGAACGAATCGCCGTCTAAAATTGCGATTTCCATACATGATACGCTTGAACAATGGCGTGATGGCGAATTGGTACCGGGTGATCGTCCGTATTTGATGGATATTCCTAGTCATCGTCCGCCGGTTGATTTATCTTCCGAGGCCTCTTTACCGGATGTTGTTTTCGGAACCGGTGAAAGAATCGTTATCAATGTTCCGGATAAAGCCTTTGAAAAGATGGGCTGGAAAGATAAAGAAATTAAGACTAAGGCCGGCTTAAAGGATGATTCTCCGTTGCCTACCTGGTTGAAATATAATGATGTTACCAGAGTATTTACCGGTATGGCTATGCCGGGAGACGGTGGAGAATACTTCATTAAGATTTATGCCATGGATAAAAAGAATAACATTGCTTATCTGAATTTCAAACTGACGATTGTTGAAACCTATGTTCCTTCAATTAAAGTACGCGGACTTAACCGCGCCAGAAAAGCAACGGTTATGAAACAATGCAGCGGCGATCAGTGCACCGATAAAACACTTGATGATGTGAAGGTGTATCTGCCGAAGAGATAATTATTGTTATCCTTGAAAAAGAGAATCCGTCGTTTGGCGGATTCTTTTTTTATGCACAGAATCGGACTTTAAGAAAAATCACATATAAAATTTGAAATATAAGAATGAAACTTATTTATTAATAAATAGCCCCGAAAATTAAATTCGTTTATTCAGATGATTACAGATAATCATATGTTTTTGCGTCTAAGAAATATTAATTGTTGCCAAAGCAAATGTTAATAACTTTATCCACCATGAAAATAAAATATGAAAAAGTTTTTATGGCGCAATTATAATAAGTTAGATTGCTTATTAACCGTTTATTAATAATTTTTCTAAAAATTTTTCTTGTCGCGCCATATTATTTTTGCAAAATTGTTCTTAAACGATTTTTTTATTGTAAGACACAATATCTTGTATATTTAATTTTTTATTAAACTATATATTGTAGCTTTGAAGAACATCAACACAAACAAAAGGAGACGATTAAAAATGGCAGAGGTCCAGGAATTTAAAACTGACAGTATTCATTCAGATGTAAAAAATGTTACGAAGCGCGACGGCACTTTGGCAGCCTTTGACGGCAGCAAAATTTATAACGCTATTCTTAAGGCCGGAACATCGACCGGTGAGTTCGGAGAATCCGATGCGTGGTTATTAACCGCTCAGGTTATGAAAGTTATTAATTATAAATATAAGGAATCGGTTCCGGATATTGAAAGCATTCAGGATATTGTAGAACAGGTTTTAATTTCTTCAAACTATACGGCTACGGCTAAAGCCTACATTTTGTATCGTGATCAACGTACTCGTTCTCGTACCGATCACAAAGTTATGGTAGATGTTGAAAGTTCCATTAACGAGTATTTGGAAAAATTGGATTGGCGTGTTAATGCCAATGCGAATCAGGGCTATTCCAACGGCGGCTTGATTTTGAATGTTTCCGGTAAGGTAACGGCAAACTATTGGTTGAGCCATGTATATCCGGCAGAAGTCGGCGAAGCTCATCGCAACGGTGATATTCATATTCATGACTTGGATATGTTGGCCGCTTA
Source organism: Alphaproteobacteria bacterium (assembly GCA_017958895.1). Classification (GTDB taxonomy): domain Bacteria; phylum Pseudomonadota; class Alphaproteobacteria; order RF32; family CAG-239; genus RUG410. The sequence goes on from JAGDBT010000130.1 coordinate 6,369, forward strand.
TTGTGCCGGTTGGTCTTTGAAGAATTTATTGAAAGAAGGTTTTAACGGAGTTCGCGGCAAGGCGGAAGCTAATCCTCCGAAGCACTTGTCGGCGGCTACCGGTCAAATGGTTAACTTTATGGGTACATTGCAAAACGAATGGGCCGGAGCTCAAGCCTTTTCTTCCGTAGATACTTATTTGGCTCCGTACATTCGCAAAGATAACCTTTCTTATGATGAAGTTAAGCAGTGCATGCAAGAGTTGATATACAACCTTAATGTTCCTTCTCGTTGGGGTTCGCAAACACCTTTCACCAACTTTACTTTTGACTGGGTATGCCCGGAAGATTTGCGCGATCAACATCCTTACATCGGCGGACATATTGCCGGTCATGATGAAAACTTTATGCCGATAATTGAAGGGCAGGAAGAAATGCCGTTCACTTATGGCGATTTACAAAAAGAAATGGATATGATTAACCGCGCCTATATTGAAGTTATGATGGAAGGCGATGTGATGGACAGGCCGTTTACATTCCCGATTCCGACTTACAATATGACACCGGATTTTCCGTGGGAAGATGAAAAATCACAATTGTTGTTTGAAATGACTGCCAAATACGGTATGCCTTATTTCCAGAATTTCATCAATTCTTCTTTGAAGCCGGGACAAATTCGTTCTATGTGCTGCCGTTTGCAACTTGATTTGCGTGAATTATTGGCCAAAGGTAACGGCTTATTCGGCTCTGCGGAACAAACCGGTTCAATCGGTGTGGTAACCTTCAACTGTGCGCGTTTGGGCTATGTTTATAAAGGCAATGAAGCCGGTTTATTCGGTCGTGTAGATGAACTTTTGCGTATTGCCCGTACTTCTTTGGAAATTAAACGCAAAACCATTCAACGCCTGATTGATAACGGATTATATCCTTATACCAAACGTTATTTGGGCACCTTGCGTAATCACTTCTCAACCATCGGGGTAAACGGTATTAACGAGATGATTCTCAATTTCACCGACGGAGAGCATCAGGTTGCCGATGAGTGGGGCAAGGCCTTTGCTGAGAAGTTCTTAGACTATATCCGCGCTTCGCTGATTAAAATTCAGGAAGAAACCGGACATATGTATAATCTTGAAGCAACGCCGGCAGAGAGTGCTACCTATCGTTTTGCGCGTGAAGATAAAAAACGTTATCCGGGCATCATTCAAGCCGGTACGGCGGAAGATCCTTATTATACCAATTCTTCGCAATTGCCTGTCGGTTACACCGATGACCCGTTTGAGGCTTTGGATTTGCAGGCTACTTTGCAATCAAAATATACCGGCGGTACGGTTTTGCACCTTTACATGAGCCAGAGAATTTCTTCCGCAAAGGTTTGCGGCGAGCTTATTAAAAAGGTTCTGACCAACTATCGTTTGCCGTATATCACAATAACACCGACATTTTCTATTTGTCCTAAGCACGGTTATTTAGCCGGAGAACATAAGTTCTGCCCGCTGTGCGATGAAGAGAAAAAAGCGGCAAAAATAAAATCATTAAAGGCAAGCAATGTTGCTTAGTAAAAAGTTTAATCAATAATATTAGAAAATTCAGGAGTTTATAAAGATGACGAACACAATCAATTTTGAAGATGTAAAATTAACCGATGCCGAAAGACAGCCTTGTGAAATCTGGACCAGAGTTATGGGTTATCACCGTCCGGTTTCCGAATTCAACAAAGGCAAAAAATCGGAATATTATTCTCGCAAATGTTTTGTTGAAAATAAGGCGGTAATGCATCTGAGTTTGGAAGGCTCCTGCGCTTGCCAATTTGCGGCTGCAGAATAGATTTATGTCGGAAGAAATAATTAGAATCGGCGATATTGAAAAGTTCAGTATCGTCGATTTTCCTTCTAAGATAGCCGTTGTTGTTTTTATGCAGGGTTGTCCGTGGCGCTGCCCTTTTTGTTATAATAAATCATTACAGGATTTGAATGCCGAAACCGAAGTTTCGTGGCAGAATTTGCTCAACCTTTTGCAACATCGCAAAGGTGTGGTTGATGCGGTGGTGTTTTCCGGCGGCGAGCCTTTATTGCAGAATAACTTACCGGAGGCCATAAAAATTGTTAAGGAAATGGGTTTTGAAGCGGCACTACACACCGGCGGCTATAATCCGCAAGCCTTGAAAAAAATTCTGCCGGACTTGGTTTGGGTGGGTTTTGATATTAAAGCGCCTTTGGAAAAAGAGGCCTATCAAAAAGCCACTGGCGGGCCGGGTGTGGCGGAAAAAGTAAAAGAATCTCTGGAGATGTTGCTGGAAAGCGGTATAGCTTTTGAATGTCGAACTACCTGTGATCCGCGGCTTTTGAATATAGAAGATATTTATCGGATTGCCGATCAATTATCCGCAATGGGGGTCAAGGAATATTATTTGCAAAAATATCGTCCGATTCCTGAAGATACAACAACTTCCGACAGCGATTGTGAAAAATTTTTCCAAGATAAAAAGCTTTTGGAATATCTTAAAACCAAATTTGCAATTTTTGATATACGCAAATAAAATTTAAGAATGATTTTCAGAGTTAAAAAAGTTGCTTTTTTTCGTTTATAACTTGCATTTTATCCTTTGTAAATTGTCGGCTTTGCGCTATATTTTCAGGTAATTGCAAAAAGATTTTTAATGAGGAAATAATGACTGATTTAACTGAAGAAGATTTCATTAAAGGTGAACAAGCGTATAATGCGGATTCTATTAAGGTTTTGCGCGGTTTGGATGCCGTTCGCAAACGTCCAGGAATGTATATCGGCGATACCGATGACGGTTCCGGATTGCACCACATGATTTATGAAGTATTGGACAACGCTATTGATGAGGCTTTGGCCGGCTATTGTGATCAGACCGTAGTGATACTTAATCCGGACGGTTCGGCTACCATTCGCGACAACGGACGCGGTATGCCGGTAGATACACACAAAGAAGAGGGCGTTTCGGCGGCCGAAGTAATTATGACGGAATTGCACTCCGGTGGCAAGTTTGATAACAACTCTTATAAAGTTTCCGGCGGTTTGCACGGCGTTGGTGTTTCGGTGGTTAATGCCCTGTCAACCTGGCTGAAATTGCGTATTTGGCGCAACGATAAAGAATATCTGGCCACTTTTGCCGACGGTAATGTGATAGAACATGTTCATGTGGTGGCAGATGCTCCTAATCGTCACGGTACGGAAGTAACATTTTTGCCTTCAACCAAAACCTTTACGCAAGTGGAATTTAATTTTGAAACTTTGGAAAGGGCTATTCGCGAAAAAGCTTTTCTTAACTCCGGCGTTTATTTGAAATTGATTGATAACCGCGGGGCAACTCCTCAGGAGGTGGATTTTCATTATGAGGGCGGTTTGCAGGCCTTTGTTAATCACTTAAACAAATCAAAAGCCCCTTTGCATGAAAATGTGATTAATATCAGTGGAGAAAACAACGGCATAACGGTTGATGTTTCTTTGCAGTGGACTAATTCGTATAATGAAACCATGCTTTGCTTTACCAACAATATTCCACAAAAAGACGGCGGAACGCATTTGGCCGGTTTCAGAGGAGCGCTTACGCGTACGGTAAACAATTATATTCAGGAAAATGCTTTGTTGAAAAAGGATAAGGATATAATTACCGGTGAAGATATGCGCGAAGGTTTAACCTGTGTGCTGTCTGTAAAGGCTCCGGACCCTAAATTTTCTTCGCAAACCAAAGATAAGCTGGTTTCTTCGGAAGTTCGTCCGGTGGTGGAAAATATTGTCGGCGAAAAATTAAAGGAATGGTTGGAAGAACATCCGGCCGAATCAAAAATTATTGTCGGCAAAATCGTGGAAGCCGCTTCGGCTCGTGAGGCTGCTCGTAAGGCTCGCGAATTAACCCGTCGCAAAGGAGTTCTGGATATAGCGTCTTTACCGGGAAAATTGGCAGATTGCTCGGAAAAAGATCCGGCTTTGTCGGAAGTATTTATCGTTGAGGGAGATTCCGCCGGCGGTTCCGCAAAACAGGGACGCGACCGCAAATATCAGGCTATCATGCCGTTACGTGGTAAAATTTTGAATGTGGAAAGAGCCCGTTTTGACCGTATGTTGAGTTCGGCCGAAATTGGTATGATGATTACGGCTTTCGGAACGGGAATCGGACGTGATGATTTTGATGCCGATAAATGCCGCTATCACAAAATCATCATCATGACCGATGCCGATGTTGACGGTGCACACATCAGAACTTTGCTGTTGACTTTCTTCTATCGTCAAATGCCTGAGCTTATTCGTCGCGGTTATGTTTATATTGCTCAACCGCCTTTGTATAAGGCTAAACGCGGCAATTCCGTGATTTATATTAAAGACGACAGAGAAATGGAAGATTATCTGATTCACGGCGGTTGCGAAGACGGATATCTGCAAACCGGCAACGGAGAAAGATTGGTCGGTCAAGATATGATTTCTTTTGTGGAAAGCACCAAAAAAGCTAATGCCATGATTAAAGCCTTGGCGCTGAAAGCACCGGAAAAAATAATTGAACAAATGGCAATCTTTAATTTGTTTGATACTAATATTTTGGCGGATAAAGCTTTGTTGACAACCAAAATAACGGAAATTGCCGAACGTTTGGATACCTTAGAAGCTGAATATGACCGCGGTTGGAAAGCAGAAATAAACGGCGAGGGAAGTGTGGTCTTTTATCGCGTTTTGCGCGGCGTAAAAGAAGAACATGTTATCGGCGCCAACATTCTGGAAAGTCCGGAGGGTAAAATTTTGCACGATATGCATCAATTCTTGACGGATAACTTTGGAAAATCTTTGATTTTGATGACCAAGTCGTTGGGTGAAAAACGGGTTGACGGACCGGTAACTTTAATGAATGCGGTTACCGCGGCCGGCAAGAAAGGTATTTCTATTCAACGTTATAAAGGTTTGGGCGAAATGAACCCTGAACAGCTTTGGGAAACCACGCTTGATCCGGAAGCACGTTCTTTGTTGCAGGTAAAAATTGACAGCGTGGAAGAAGCAGATGAGGCATTCTCCACACTTATGGGTGATGTGGTTGAACCTCGCAAAGAGTTTATTCAGGAAAATGCGCTTAAAGTGCAAAATTTGGATATTTAAGCTTTCAAACCTCAAACAAATTTTACAAACAAAAAAACAGCGTCTTCCCAAAGGAAGGCGCTGTTTCAAATAGAGTAAATCCCAAATTTATTTGACAGACTTGTAAGTTGCAAACACTGAGTTGCCCTTCTTGATTGTCAGGACAGAACCCTCCACCTTAGCGGAGAAAGTCTTGGTATGAACAGTTGAATGTCCATTGTCCCAACCCCAGGCATCAGCAGTTGAATAAGGTATATTGTCGGCATTCTTGCCGTCAATGGTAACCCAATCCAAGCACTCAGCTCCGTCACTGGCAATGGTGTTCAACCATGTGTTCTGTGACTTAATATAAGAAGCTGAATTGTATTTGCTGTTTGCGGTTACTGCATATTTGAGATCATAACTCGGCTTTGTATCATTTTTGTGAATGAAAATAGGCAGAGTCTTCTTCTCAAACTGCACGCTTACGATATACATCCAGGTCTTTCTGGTTTCGTCGCGAGTGGTGGTAACCACAGCTTTAACAAATTTACCATACTCCTCCGGGAAATCGGGAACCCAAATATTGATGGTTCCGGGAGCTGACGCACTAAACGAATTGTCGCCATAGGTTACGTTGATTTTGTCGGTGTAACCATAGACATCGTTAGAGGTCTTATTCACATTGGCACCTGCCTCAGTAGCGGCAAATGAGATTTCTCCGAAATCGTAGCTCACGCCGTCGCGGCTGAACACGATCTTGTTGGGCTCTACAGACTCCCACTGATTATTCTTCTTTGCAGAAGAATTCAAAGTGGCGACGGTGGTGATTTTACGTGTCTCCTTAACATAGGAGAAGTCACCATCGGTCAGGTTCTGTGAACCGCTCAGAGAAACACTTGCAGCACTTGTGGTTTGGTTAGCGTTCTTCTCTTCAGCTGTCCAATTACTCAAGGTCTTAAAGCTACGCGGGAAATCCTTAGAGATATCCTCGCTTTTGCTTGAACCGTCTGAATACTTGGTAGTGAATGTCAGGGAGGTATTAACCTTATCCTGATATACAGTCAGCTTTTCGTTAGAAGTTTCGCGACTAACTACGGTAACGGGTATAACTACGTTAATCTTGCCGGGAGCGGTTGAACTGAAGGTGTTGTCACCATAGGTTACGCTAATTCCGTCAGTATAGTTATAAACAATTAAGGTAGAAGTCTCGCTAACCTTGCTGAGGTTTGCACCGGTTTCGTTTGAAGAGAAAGCAATAGTTCCGAAGTCGTGGCTCACACCGTCGCGGCTGAACACGATTTTGTTGGGCTCAATGCTTTCCCACTCATTGTTCTGAGTTGATCCCTTGAGGGTAGCAACGGTCTTGATGGCACGTGTCTCCTTAACATAGGAGAAATCACCATCGGTCTGGTTGCTGCTTCCGGTCAAGGAAACGCTGGCACTGCCTGTGGTCTGGCTGTCATCCTCTTCGTTTGAAGTCCAGTTACTCTTAACAGTGAAGCTGCGCGGGAAATCCTTAGAGATATTCTCGTCTTTGCTGCTGCCGTCAGAATACTTGGTGGTGAAAGTCAGGGAGGTGTTAACCTTGTCCTGAGAAATAACCATCTTAGCATTGCTGATCTCGTAACCGGTGGGAACAATAGGCTTGGTAACGTTTATAGTACCCGGGGCGGTAGCGTTGAAGGA
>JAGDBT010000131.1 GCA_017958895.1 Alphaproteobacteria bacterium
AAACTTATGAAATATATCGGTTTAGAGGTTGCCAGATTAATTCGTCTGTCATACGGGCCTTTTCAATTGGGAAATTTGCAAAAAGGTGAAGTACGAGAAGTAACACAGAAGGTATTGAAAGAGCAGTTGGGTAGCAAGTTATGAGAATTGTCGGAGGAAAATATCGCGGAAAAAAATTATGGGCACCGGAGGGTAAGGCGGTTCGTCCGACTTCGGAAAGAACCAGAGAGGCGATATTCAATATTTTGTACTCTCATATGGGCGGAGATTATAGCCAAATGGCGTTGCTTGACATATTTTGCGGCACCGGAGCATTCGGTTTTGAAGGTATTTCACGAGGTTTCAAAAATGTTGCTTTTATTGATATAGATACGGTTCCGGTGCAGAAAAATGCCAAACTGTTCCCGATGGAGCAAGATAAGATAACCATTCTGAAAGCCGATGCCACACAGCTTTATCCCGCCAGGCGCAAATATCAGATGGTGTTTTGTGATGCACCATACGGTAAAGGACTTACTGAAGTTGCTTTGGAACAATTGCTAAAGAAAGACTGGTTGGCAGATAAAGCCGTTTGTATAACAGAAATACGTAATGATGAAAAATTTACGATTCCTGACGAATTGGAAATGGTTGACGAAAGAGGTTACGGTTTGGCGCGTGTGTTGTTTTTAAGGAAAAAATAATTTTTTTGTCAAAAGTTGTTGCTATTTGCGAAAAAATATGCTACATTAAGGGCAAATTTAGAATATAGGGGGCGTTTATGGTCAGAACGTATATTGAAAATCAAAATCTTTCAATCTTGCCGGATGAGTATTCGGAAGAGAGTTTAAGTAAGAAATTTGCCGACAGAGATGCCGCAATCAGAAGGCAAATTGCGGAAAATCTGCAAGATTACAGAGATCTCCGAAATGATGAAGCTATGGAGAACTTTCAGGAAGATTCCGAGGATGAATATTCAAAAATCAAACTTAATAATGCCTTGAGGATAATTCGCACCGAAACGGAAAAATTGCGTAAAGAAGGTGAGGAAATTTACCTGGAGCACCAACTGCTCAATCAATATGGTAATGCTTTCAGTAAATTGTATTATGTGAAGGATTTGCATGAAAAAGCAGGCGAGGTTGAAAAAATATCTTTTAAAGAAGTAGATGTTACAGACAGCAGTAACTATGATACACTGACCGACGGCCAATATTTCGGTGCCATTGCCGATCCGGAAGGCAAAATAAAACAATTGGCTCTGGAAGTAACCGAAGATGATATGGTTTTCAATTTAGGTATGACAGAGTTTCATAAACCGAACAGTGCTCCGGAAGTAAAAATGCAAATTTCTTTTGAAGAGGAAGATGCTTTGAATTTGACGGCCGAGAAGGTGAAAAAAATTATAGAATTTTGCGAAAAACACGGCATTTCCTATGAAGATATGATTGTTCGCCGTTTTGACGGAAGTATTGATGAAAGTGAAGTTCAAAGTAAACTTGACAGAGTAATTGAAGAAGCAAAAATTCTTCGTGAGCAGGAAGCTCAACAGAAAGATAATGAACTTTTGGCAACAGAAGAAGCCAGAGCCTCAGAAATAGATAAAGTTGTGCAAGATTTGAAAGCGAGCGGTGAAATATCCGAAGATGCGGATTGGAAAGAAGTTATTTCTTCAGCCGAACCTTTAGATTCGGAAAAAGGTCTTGCCACAGAAACGGATACAATAAATAATGATTTGCTCGGCACGGAAAATGCGGCTGTTGCAAAAGAACAAATTGAAACATCAGCAAATTCTGCTCAACAGGTTCAGCAAAATGCACCTCAGCAACAATCTGTTTCAGCTCCGCAAGAGGAAAAAGAAAACTTAATATCTAAGGTCAGAACCGCACTCAAGCGGAATGATACCGAGCAAAATAAGTGTGAAAAGCAGTTTGAGGAGTTCTTTGAACAGGGTTTGGCCAAAAAACGCGGATTTTCATATTTCAAAAGCCGTACATTAAGCGGGTGGACAGAGTATGTAATTTATGATACCGAAGATTGGCTTAACCGAATAAATGACGGCAAAAAAGAAAAAGGAACTGCCAGATATAATTACAATTTCAAATTTTTCATGCGTGAGGGAGTTGACGGACAAATGGATTTTGCCATTCGGACGCCTCACAATAAAAAACTTGATGAAGTGGTAATAAATGGTATTGCCTCACAGCTTAAATCACTGGGATTTACGCATGTTAATTTCCCTAAGGGAGTATCTGATGCCGAAAAGGCACTTTGGCGCAAAGCTTTGGCAGAGCAGGGATTGGTGCCGATAGGAATAGGTATTGACCGTTCAAAAGCTAACGGTATGATTAAAGCCGCAACCGAAAAACTTTCAGACGAGAAATTATCAACGTTTAAATATCGTTTAGCTTTGCAAATGAATGAAAATGCCAAGAAGAAGAATAAAAAACTGGATACTTCAGAGCAGGAATTTATTGATAATTTGATTAAAGCTCACCAAATGGAAGGATTTACCAATGGTTATTCTAATTATCTGAAGAGCTATATTACCAAAATAATTCATCCGGAGCATGAAAATCCTAATGGAGCAGTTGATAAAATCGGCGCTATGATTAACTTGCGCAGATTGTTTGATATATTTAAGGATGGTGTGGAAGCCGGAAGTATTTTGGCCAGTCCGGTCTTGAAAGATGCCGAAAAAGCCAAACTTCGCAGTGCCGGATTAACCTCGGTTTCTCCTGACATGATGAGCGGTGAAGATGTGTTCAAAATATATCAGATTTTGATGCCGTACAGCAAACAACAGGCCAAATTCAGACTTGATGTAAAGTTTAGAGAGCCTGGTGTTAAACGTGCGCATGAAGTTATTAAACAGGGTGTATTTAACAGTGTCTATAATAACTGCAAAAGTATTATTAAAGAACTTAAAGCACTGGGTGCACCGGAGATTGACTTGCCTGAAACAACCAATGAGTTGCCTTTTGTTCCGCCTATGCCGCAGCAACAGCAAACTCCTGCGCCGCGTACGCAACCGCAAACTCACAGTTCATTAAACGGTAATTCGGGAGTAGGTTCAAATGCCATGGGCAGAGAGGCCCGATAAAACTTCAAAACAAAAGGCATGGTTTGTTCCATGCCTTTTGTTTTTTCCGATTATGCTGACTTTTTGATGATACCTCCGCCAAGCAAGACATCGTCTTTATATAAAACCACCGATTGCCCCGGAGCGACGGCTTTTTGTTTGTTGAAGAAAATCACCTCAATTTCATTATTTTCCAAAGGCGTAACCTTTACGGCCGTCGGTTGCTGTGAAGAACGTATTTTGGCTTCACATTCTAACGGCGCATCAATCTTTTCTATGGCAGACCAACAGCAATTATCGGCAGTAAGGCTTGAACGTCCACACTCTTCTTCAAAACCTACTATAACTTCATTTCGTTCTTTGTTAAAACCTAAAACATAAAGCGGTCTTTCGGCTGCAATACCCATGCCTCTTCTTTGTCCGACCGTATAATTCCAAATTCCCTGATGTTGCCCCAAAATTTTGCCGTCTTGCGTAACAAAATTTCCCGGTTGCGGTTGATTTTGCAATATATCGTTAATATCGCCGGAATAAAAGTCCTGACTGTCCGGTTTATCAAAAACCGGCAGGCCGAATTCTTCGGCAAGTTTTCTTACCTGAGTTTTGGTAAATGCTCCCAAAGGCATCAAAATATGTGATAATTGTTCCTGATTAAGCCGATAGAGAAAATAGGATTGGTCTTTTGTTTGATCTGCGCCACGGACTATTTGATAGCGGGAAGTTTCTTCATTGAATATTATCTGAGAATAATGTCCGGTAGCGAATTTATCGAATTGCAAACCTTGTGCGGCGGCTTCTTGCGGCAAAGCCCCAAATTTTATATAAGAGTTGCACACCACACAGGGATTCGGATTTCTTCCGGCTTTATATTCCGATTTAAAATTCTCTAGGACCATTTGTTTGTAGCGATTCGCACAGTCAATAACGTAGTAAGGAATACCAATTTTTCGGCAGATTTCTTTAGCGGCTTCTATATCTTGTTCTTCATGGGGAGAAAAGCAGGAATCCATATGAGGATTACCGCTGAATTGGGTGTTTTTATCCCAAATAGACATGGTTGCGCCGATTACTTCGTGTCCTTGTTGTTTTAATAAACAGGCCGCAACCGAAGAATCAACACCACCGCTCATACCGACCAAAATTCTCATTTTGTAATCCTTTTGATAAAAATAAAGAACTCCGGTATATTACCGAAGTTCCGAGTTTGAAAATATCAATATTTAGAACGGAATATCGTCGTCTAACTCCGCAGAAGGAGCAGTAGCCGAACTGTTATCCCAACCGCTTGCCGAGGCAGAGAAAACATCATCGGCATCGGCAGGAGTTCCGTCAGAAGAACGTCCGTCAAGCATTACCAGAGTACCATTGAAATTCTGCAAAACGATTTCCGTAGTATAGCGATCATTGCCGTTATTATCTTTCCAGGTACGAGTCTGCAGTTGTCCTTCCAAATATACTTTAGAACCTTTTCTCAAGTATCTTTCAGCCGTATCTGCCAGAGCCGAATTAAAAATAACCACACGATGCCATTCGGTTCTTTCTTTTCTTTCTCCGCTGGCCTTATCTTTCCAAGAATCGGAAGTTGCCACGCGCAAATTAACAACCTTGGTTCCGCTGGTTGTGGTGCTGACGGTAGGATCAGCCCCAAGATTACCGACCAAAATAACTTTATTTATACTTCCTGCCATTATTTATTTTCCTTTACTTCATTTATTATTTACAAAACTTACTTTATGCTGCTTTGTCGGCTGTTGAAGATAATTCTTCAATAACGCGTTTTTTCAGAGAAACATTATCGGTTTTGCCGGTTGCCAACAAAGGTACATCATGATAAAGAATAACTCTCGGCAAATACAGTTCCGACATATTGTTATTTTTAACATACTTATGGAGCAATGAAGAAGTTATCTTTTCATTATTGGTTACCAAAACAATTTGTTCACCTTTACTTTCATGAGGTATGGCAACAACACCGTAATTAAATTCTCCGGCATGATCATTAGCGGCATCAACAACCATTTCCTGTACGGCATTCAAAGATACCATTTCACCGCCGATTTTAGCAAATCTCTTAATACGATCTTTAATCGTGAAGAAACCAATTTCATCAATATCCACCACATCTCCGGTATGATACCAACCGTTAACCGGCGGAACAAGAACTCCCGGTTTATCAGGCATATAATAGCCGAGCATTACATTAGGACCTTTAACGCATAACTCACCGCCGGAAGCAATTCCGTCAACCGGTTCAATTCGATATTCCATACCAGGTAATAACTTACCGATAGAACCGAATTTATTGAAAATTCCGTTATTAGCGGTCATAACCGGAGAACATTCCGTTGCACCATAGGCTTCCATCATGCGAACACCGGCATGTTCACTCCACATATTACGCGTATCTTGTTTAATAGCTTCGCCACCGGCATACATCAAGCGTATAGTATGGAAATCATACGGATGAGCAATTTTAGCATAGCCGCGTAAAAACGTATCGGTACCAATCATCAAAGTAACACCCAACTCATATACCAATTCGGCCACAACACGATAATGAAGCGGAGAAGGATAGAGGAAAAGTCGAGTTCCCTGGAAAAGCGGGAACAACATACCAACCATCAAGCCGAAACTGTGGAACATCGGCAAAGCATTAAAGAGCAAGTCTTTGTGGGTTACGGTTTGAATGGAAGATAACTGGTTTACATTGGCAATTAAATTGGCATGAGTGAGCAAAACAGCTTTTGGAGCACCTTCCGAGCCGGAAGTGAACAAAATAACAGCCTTTTTGTTACCGCCGCGCTTGTTCGGCACATGTTTGATTTTATAACTTATGAAAGCGCCCAATTTTCTCCATAAAGGCATCTTCTTGGCCAAATCTTCCAGATAAACTATCTTAAGACCGGCTTTTTCTAATTCTTCAATAGCACCTTCCAGCTTTCCTTTCAAAATGAAGGTTTTGGAAGTAATTACGGTTTTGACTACGGCAGTTTTGCACATGGAAACCATATTTTTGGCACCGACCGAAAAATTAATCATCACCGGCGTTCTCTCATAGGCCGAAAGTCCGAAGAAAGTACAAACGGTGGCAATGGCATTAGGTAATAAAACTCCGACATTTTCATCACGTTTGGTAAAGGTTTTGAAAGTGCGTCCCAAAGCATAAGCGGCCATAATTATATCTTTAAAAGACTTTTGTTTGCGGTTAACATCTTCTATAATGCGCGGACGTTTGGAAAATAATCCGTTACGGGAATAAACCTTGGCGGTTTTCATAAGCTGCGCAAACAAAGAAATTTGCGGGTCATAATTGATGTTAAATCCCATTTCACGAAGAATAACATAAACTTCGTTACTGATGTGATCACGTTGGCGACGCAATTCGTCTTTTAATTTAAAACTGCGAGGTTTACCGACATAAATACGCATTTTAGGTAACGGACGATGCGGTAAACACCCCTTGGTTTTTGAAAAATAGCCGTATTGCGGGCCGTCAATCCAGATAGGAATTATAGGAGCTTTTGATTTATCGGCTACCAAGCCCGGAGCCTCGTATATTTTCATAAGTCCGCCGTTTTCGGTTATACGACCTTCAGCAAAAATAACCACCAAGCGATCTTCATCAACTTTAGAAATTAATTTTTTAATATCAGCCGGTTCAATAGGGTTAAAAGTGACAACATCGGCACAACGCATAAGAAATCTTATCCAATGGCGACGAAATAAATGTCCGTTAAGCGCAAAAACCGGGTTGCCCGGCAAAAAGGCGAACAACAAAATCGGGTCCAAATACGACACATGGTTTACAACGTAAACACCTTTCTTTGGTAGTTGTTTTAAGTCAAAATAGAAAATACATTTTGCCTTCATCAATTTTAAAATAAATCTCAAACAAAATCTAACAAAGTCTCTCACGAGTTTAACCTTTCCGTAGTTTAATTTTACCTTTTTATATCACACTGGCTTAGTTTGTAAAGAAAAAGACCGCAATAATCAACAAGCTTGAATAATTATATAAAATATTGATAATTCTATTTATTTTTAATTTCTCTGGAAAAATACAGAAAAAACTTGCCAAAATAAAAAAATAGTATATAAGTTTCGTTCGGGTAACCATGAAAAAACAGGTTGCCGGGTTCAATTTTTTATAGGACTAACATGAAGAAAATTTTAACATTATCTACGGCTTTGGGCATGGTATTGCTTTCAGCCGATGCCATGGCGGCCGGATTCCACTTAAGAGAACAATCTGCCGCTGCTCAAGGAAACGCTTATGCCGGAGCTACTGCCGGCGCTGAGGATAACTCTTATGCATATTATAATGCTGCCGGAATTACCCGTCAGAAAGGTACTCAATTCACTCTCGGCGGAACGCGCATTGCGCCACGTGCCGAAGCCAAAAATGTCAGAGATGAAAACGGAAAACGCGATCATGATGTGCAAAACATTGTGCATGCGGCATTCTCTCCGAATTTTGCAATAACACATCAAGTTAACGATAAATTGTTTTTGGGTATTATCGGTAACAGTGCCTTCGGCATGATTACCAAATACGACCCTGATTGGGTGGGAGCCGATCATGGCGCAACATCTGATGTAAAAACAGCTGCCATAACTCCTTTAATAGCATACAAACTGAACGATAAATTATCGTTCGGTGCCGGTATGCAATTTCAATATATATGGGCACATTTAACCAGCAGCAGTTCTGAAACCTATACCAAGAAAGTGACTGTTGAGGGAAATACGCTTGATATCGGTTATCAATTGGGTTTGTTATATGAATTGAATGATAACACCCGTTTCGGTGTAGGTTACCGTAGCGAAGTAAAACACAAAATTAAAGGTAAGATGAAATCAAGCGGCTCTATGGCTCCGGCTCCGGTCGGTCCGATGATTGATGCATTGCTCAATCAGAAAATAAGTGCCAAACTTGATACACCGGCTATGTTATCCTTCGGTGCTTATCACGATATTAACGATCGTTGGTCGGTAATGGCGGAATATCAAAGAGTTTTTTGGAGTTCATTCCAAAATCTTACCTTTGTAAGTCGCGAGCATCTTAATAAACCGGGAAAACCTTATATAACCAATGTAAAAGAACATTGGAGAGATACCAATTTCTATTCTATCGGTACAAGTTTCAAAATTGACGATCAATGGAAGTTGAGATTAGGTTTTGCTTATGACGAGAGTGCGGTTAAATATAACCACAGAACGCCGCGTATTCCGGATTCCGATCGTATTTGGTACAGCGTCGGTTTGAGCTATCAATATACTGAAAATCTGAGCTTCAACTTCGGTTATACGTATATTTATGCTCATAAGGCTTCCTTAAATACCAAAGTTACCGGTAATGACGGAAAACATGTTACGGCTGAGTTCAATAACTCGGTCAGAGCTTTGGCCTTTGGTGTTTCTTATAAATTTTAAGCCGTTTTGCTAAAAAGGCATATATTGCAAAACCCACGCTTTTAAGGCGTGGGTTTTGTGTTAAGAGCTGTGTTCTGTGATAAATCTAGCGAGTAGCCTCGCAGTTATGACAGTTACATGAACAGGTGCAGGTCTGGGATTTGTTTTTTCCTTGCGGGTAACCGTCCAAGGAAAAAATAAAAGAAACAATCAGACCGACAATAAAAACAATAAACAATGTACGGATAAGCTCTCTTCTTTCCATATTTTAAAAAATTAATAATTAAACAAATAGTTCCACTAACAATATCATCAATATCGTCAGTGTGCTGTGTTTTATGTTTTTAGTCAAGGATTATTTTTCCAAGCTTTGCAAATAATTGTCGGCGGCTATTTTATCAATAACCGCCTTAACATAGGTATCAATAGGTTTTCCGGCGGAATAATCTGCCGGCAAAACAACATTTACGCGATTAGCGGTTATTAAATTTTCGGCTTTGCTTTTAGCGCCGCTTTTGTTTGTTTTATAAACGGCAATGGAATGTCCGCCGTCGCGTTTGACAATGGTCATGCAAGGAATATCCGTACTGCCGTCGCCGATATAAATCATATTAGTAAAAGGTATCGGCCGGTCTTTAGGCGGAACATAATCGTTTATTCGGGTATTGTCGTTGATGTCTTCACAACCTTTGTTTATGCGGAACAAATATTGAGTTTTGGAAGTATAATTCAAAACCACCGCCGGCCATATGGCGCCGCCGTTCGGACCATACATAAAAGAAGAGGCGTAAACCTTGGTGAAATTACGGGCAATTTTAGTACCTTCTATAATTTCCTTAATGCCGGAAGAAATAATATAATGCTTCAAGAAGATGCCGCGTTTTCTGGCATATTCGTTTATGCGTTTGAACCAATCTTCCACGCCCTTATAAAGCTCTATATTTTTGCCGTAGTTTCTGAAAGTTTCGCGCTTAAAAGGCAAATTTTTATCTTTGGATTCTTTAATCATCAACTGCATATAAGAGGCGATATTGTCGGCATTCTGCTCCTTTGCGACAGCGGCGGCCTTATCCCAAAACTTTTTGCTGTTTTTAATGTCCAAAGCTTTCATAAAATCATATTCCTGCATATTTCCGGGTGATAAAGTGCCGTCAAAATCATAACAAATGGCCATCGGAATCAACTTTTTTATCATATTTCTCTCCGTTTTATTATACAAAAGCGTTAATCAACAATATACCCAAACCAATCGGGGCGATATAACGCAGAGTAATCAAAAAATAACGCGTAAAAGCACCGGAAACAGGGGCACTTCGACAAATGTTATGAATAATGACTTTCATGGCGGTATATCCTACGAACAGCGCCATTGTTAAAGATACAATCGTTGCCGTATAGGTTGAAGTGAGCCAATCCGCCAAAGTAAAGAGATCTCTGTCGAAAATTTTGATATTCAACACGCCGGAAAATGAAGCGGCAACCAGTGTAAAAGCGCACCCCGTAATCAACATAACAAAAATTGAGGCCTTAAATCTGCTGATGTTTAGCTTATCCATAAGCAAATTGACCAACACTTCAAAAATAGAAATGGTGGAAGTTACGGTAGCCAAAATCAACAACAAATAGAATGCCAGAGCCCAAAAATAGCCGCCGGTCAAATTTTGAAATACGTGGGGCAGGCTGATAAAGGTCAGCCCCGGGCCGGAAGAAGTTGATAATCCGGCGGAAAAAATGGCCGGAATGATAATAACTGCGCTGAGCACGGCGGCAAGAGTATCAAAAAATTCAATATGTCGCACCGCCGAGAATAAATTTTCTTTGGCGGAAAAATAAGAGCCGTAAACCAAAAGCACACCAAAGCCGAGCGAAAGAGAAATAAAAGCCTGTCCCAAAGCGGCCGTAAAGGTTTGCAACAGCGGTCTGATTTGAAATCCGGTGTCGGTAAATCCCAAATATTGCGGATCAATCGTCAACAAAAAAGAAACGCCTTTTTGCGCGCCGTCAAGCGTTACGGAACGAATGCTGAGCAAAATAAAAATCACAAACAGCAGCGGCATTAAATATAAGCCGGTGCGTTCAATACCTTTTTTAATTCCGGCAACGACAATCAGGGTGGTTGTTAACAAAAAGATTAAACCGCAACTGATTTGAATAGAAAAGCTTTTGGTTAAACCCTCAAATTCGGAAGTTAAATTTTCGTGCGAAATATGCATTAAATTTCCGCTTACGGCCTCAAAGAAATAATAAAGCACCCAGCTGGCTACCAAAAAATAAAACGAAAGGCATAAGGTAACGCCGAAAGCGGCGAACCAACCGCCGAAGAACGACCATATTTTCAGGTGTTTGAGCCCGACCTTAGAGCCGATAACCTTGTAAGCGTCAACGCAATTGCTTTTAGAAGTTCGTCCGATAGCAATTTCAGCCACCATCAGCGGATTACAAATCAGCAACAAAATGATGAAATAAACCAAAATAAAACTTAATCCGCCGTACTGGCCGCACAAATAGGGGAAACGCCAAATATTTCCAAGCCCGATAGCCGAGCCGGCAGAAGTTAAAATAAAACCCCATTTAGAGGAAAAGTTTTCTTTTTTCATAGTACAAGTTCTTTCTTTTGTTTGCGATTTGAGGCCTTGTTTAAGGCAAATATGATATTTCTTGAAAAAGTATGCTACAACGTTTTTTTTTGTGAGTCAATCAGGCATAACAATCGGTTAATATAAGGATAGTTTAGAAATTTTAGAAAAAAATCAAGCGGAGTATAAAAAAATAAAAAAAGTTCTTGCAATTGGCGGAAAATTATTTTATGTATAGCCTTACCAAAAGAAATTGGGGCGTCGCCAAGTGGTAAGGCATCGGCTTTTGGTGCCGACATTCGTTGGTTCGAATCCAGCCGCCCCAGCCACAGTTCAAAAATCGTCAGAAATGGCGATTTTTTCTTTTTAAATCAATAACTTAGCTTGGTTCGAAAATTTATATCAAAATATGCATAAAAGTGAGTCATCTTCGAACCAAATTTTATGACTATCCTTAAAAATCAAGCATTTAACAATTTTGAGCCTTTTTTCTTGCCTATTTCATCTCATAGCAATTTTTTATC
>JAGDBT010000014.1 GCA_017958895.1 Alphaproteobacteria bacterium
CAATTCGGATTTAAATTCATCAAGGTTTTTATTTTGGCGGTTAATTGTGCCAAACCGATATTCTGCCGTAGTTTTTATTATTCGGTTCGGCGCAAATTCTTTCTGCAACTTCTTTTTGAAACATCAAAGTCAGACTTTTGAAGTGGTTAAGGTTTTTCAGCCAGCCCGTGAGCAAAGGAACGGAAATATTATAAGGCAGATTACTGATAATATTTTTGGGTTTTTGGGAAGGCTGACAGAAATCATATTGCAAAGCATCACCTTCCACAATTTCAAGTCTGTCGCCGACGACTTCTTTGATATCATTCATAATATTGATGCAACGGCTATCCATTTCAATAACCGTCAGAGTATCCGGTTCGGCCGCCAAAATAGCGCGTGTCAGCCCTCCGGGGCCCGGTCCTATTTCATATACCGTTTGACCGTTAAAATTGTCCAAGCCCAGAGCCTCTAAAGATGAACGAATAATTTTGTTGGTTATATTCATATCCAACAAAAAGTTCTGGCCCAAGGATTTTTTGGCCAACAGTTCGTATTTTTCAACGGTTTCACGTAAGCTTGGCAGAGTAAGCATTATATTTTCTTTTCAATCAAGGCTCGGTTGCGCAAATCTTTGATATATTTTATGGAATATTCTTCCAATTTTTTATTTTCCAGAAAAGCGCGAACTTCTTTGCGGCTCGGAAGCTGATGAGCATCGGTTTTAGGATTGAATATCTTATCCATTTTGAAGATGTAATAATCTCCGGCATAAAGAACCGGGTCTGAAACCGCTCCTTCTTTAAGTTTGAGTACAGCTTTTTCCAATACCGGCGGAAGTTTGCCTTTAAGAACCCAACCTAATTTTCCGCCGTTTGCGGCACTCGGACTTTGCGAAAATTGCATGGCGTATAATTCAAAACGCGGATCTTGTCGCAAAACGTTTGCTAATTCTTTTGCGTTGCGAGCATCTTTTTTATTTATCACAATTTCCGAAACCATATATTTTTCGGTTTGCATATCTTTTTTAATATCTTCCATAGCGCGATTTATCTCTCCTTCGCTGACGGAAATTTTTCCGTAACCTTTTTTGGAAATCAATTTTCGCCAGGCTATTTCGGAGGTAATCTGTGATGTCCAGACACTCATTCTCACATTTGCCGAATTAAGAATTTTTTCAAGCTGTCCGGCAGTCATACCGTTAGATTTTTCAAAATCACTTACCGCTTTTTGAATTTCTGTTTTTGTTACTTTAATATCATTTTTTTTGGCTTCTTGAATTTTGAGCTTTTCATCAATAGCCGATTGCAAAACTTTGGAAACAATCATATCTTTGGTTTGTTTATTATAAGGTATTCCGGTGGTCATAATAAAGGCATTTATACGGCTTTGCATATCACTGCTGCTTATAATTTCGCCGTTTACCAAAGCGTAAATTTTGAGATTTTTATCATACAGTTTTATCGGTTTAAGAGCTTGAGCCCGACGACGTTCCTGTTCTTGTCGGGCGCGCAGTTGCTCCTCATATTGGGCTTTTTTACGCATATAACTATCGTACTTTTCGGCGTTTTGACGATATATTTCGCGTTGCTCTTCAATTTCTTCTTTTTGTTCATCGGTTAGTTGGCGATATTGTTCGGCATTATGGCGAAACATAATGGAATTGTTGGAGGGTTGATCTGCCCGACTTTCTGCGTCTAAAAGTTCCAAATCTATATCGGCGGCATAAGCTGCCGAAAAACTGAAAGTTAAAAGTGACAAACACAATATAAATTTTTTCATTTTAAAATCCTTTCTTATGAGCCGAAACTACCGATGGTTTTTAAGAAAAACGTTACACCGAATTCATAATCGTTATCCAAATTCGGGTTGTTGGTATTATATTTTTTGAAAGTGGTTTCCCACTTAAAGCATTCATCTTCATAAATTACACTGCCGCCATGTTCCAAAGTGCCGACGCTTTTTGGTGTCAGGTCACGTAAATTATATAAGGTAACCGACCAATTTTGTGTAATATCGGCTCTTATGGAAGTATATAATTCTTTACGTTGAGAATACAAATTGTTGTAATGTGTATTGCCCTGTAAGAAAATGTAAGAGGCATTAAATTTCAAAAAACGCGGACCTACGGAAACATATAATTCATTATATTTGGCATCAAATTTTCTTTTATCAACACGAAAACGATACATAAGAGCCAGATATTCGTTCGGATTAGCATTAATACGACCGACCAAATCGCTAAAATGGGATTTCTTTTTGTTGTTCAAATACTGCATAAAACCGGAGTCGGTTTTCTGTTGGAATGATTGCGCGATAAATGCCGAAGTTTTACCGAAAATATTACCGTAAGAATTCCAGTTAATTCCATAACTGATGCGGCTGCCGGTGTCGTTACGGTCATAGCCGGCATAGCGATCCAAGTCAAGGATATTGGTATCATCAAAATAGACATCTTCGCTGTCTTCATTTGGAATTTTGGTTGCTTTATTTCCGCCGTTCGGAGCCAAAACGCCAACAACAACCGGTTCTATGATTTGCCGTGAATTTTCGGTAGCACGGATAAACGGTAAGCGCCATTCCATACCGAGTTGCGGGAAAACACGTCCTACGGCACCGGAATAAGTGTTTTTATTGCCATATTGGTATTTATGAATGTAGTAAGCATCCGATTTTAAAGAAGCCGTAATTCTATATTTTTCTCCAAACTGACTTGTATAAGGTAATTCCCAGGAATTTATGGCGGTAAGCCTTTGAGTATCCATGCCGTTATTGTGATAAACCGAAGCGGCATTGATTTGGTTTTTAAAGTAGGCACCGAATGAATTAGGTTCAGTGTAAAATTCCGCATCTATCAGCGGAGCAACCAAAGGTTTACGACTATTTAAAACGCGATATTGTTCGTTATTTCTGTTGTGCAAATTATAGCTCAATAATTTATAGTAATAAGCTTCTACGGAAATATAATCACGTCCGGAGAAACGTTCCAAATTAACTTCAGAAGTAAGCCAGGCGTCGTCATCAAAAGGCAAATCAAGATCTTTGAGATAAATGTAATCGGAAACATATTTGAGATTATATGTCATGCGCCAATTATCATTTATGTCATAGCGGCCTTTGGCAAAAACATGCCCGCGATCTCTGGGGCGCTTATCATCATTGTTTTTCATATAAGAACCGGTGATATAAAAATGCGAATTATAAAAATAATGTTGGTAAGTCGCTTCCCAAACCGGATTTCTGTCTGAAGAAAAAATAGGGGAGAAAATAATATCCGTTTGGTCGTTTACAGCCCAAAAAAAGCGCGGATGCAAATATTCACCCAAATAATTGGAACTGCCGAAGTCGGGAGCCAACAAACCGGAACGACGTTTAACATACGGGTCAGGATGCGTCAAGAAAGGAGTGTAAAAAACCGGCAGACCTTTGATATACAAGAAGGCATCATTGTAGTTAACATCCTGAGATTTTTCGTCGTGTTGAACTTTGCGCGCCTTGATTTCCCATAACGGTTTTTTTCCTTCGCAAATATCACAGGCGGTATAAGAAGCGCGGCTCATGGTTTTGGTTTGATTGTCTTTTTTGCGGAATCTTTCAGCCGAGACAAAAGATTTATCTCGTAAATAGGCCTTTATATTACGCATTTCTCCGGTTGACATATTTTCAGACAGCGATACAAAATCGCCTGTTATAAGCGAACCGTCGCGTGAATAAAGCTTAACATTACCCACGGCCATAATTTTATCGGTTGTCTGGTCATATATCAATTTATCGGCAGTCATCCGCATGTCGGCATATTTAATTTCTACATTACCCTGTGCGGTAATGGTTGATTTTTCTTCATCACTTATGATTTGTTCGGCACTGAAATCTACGGATTCAACGTTAGAATTTTTTTTCTTCAAATCCTTAGCGGTAGGCACTTCTAAAGAAGTCATATTGTTTGAGAAATATAAATCAACACTCGGAGCGGACGACTTTTTCTGCTCTTCATGTCTGAATTCTCCGGCCTCGGTAACACCGTGGGACTGAAACGGAAAAGTTCCTATAATTAAGCTTAAGGCAAAGAATTTAAGAAAATCAATTTTCATTGAAAGCTTCCTTTGCCATCGGGCGATGTGAACGATTTTGATTGTAGTAGAGCAACATATAAATACAAACCATAATCGGCAAAATACAATTCAGATAAACTAAAGGCAGAATATATAAAAAGCGGCCGGATAAGTTTGTTAAAGCCATATCCATACC